>CAYTWC010000157.1:0-5230 GCA_964441975.1 uncultured Acidimicrobiaceae bacterium
GTCGGGAGCCTCTCGATCATGATTCCGTCGGGCAAACCGCGCATGCTCGACTACGAGGCATACAAGAGTGGCGGAATCAAGCCCAGCCGATATCGCATCATCCAGCCGAAATCGGCCGGCGCCTACCGAGAGTTCTACGGACCGATCGCTACATGCATCGACATCGATGCCACAGGACCAGCGGGAAGCGATCTCACCGCGCTGCCGTACCGTCGTATCTCTCGACCCCTTTGGCCGTGGGATGCCGACATCGAAGACCCGTGGTAGCGGTGGAGCCGGGAGACCCCACTCACGCCGGTCTAATTGACGACCGCCACCGCACCGCTCGCTCGCCTCGGATCCGCTGCCCCTATGAACCGATCTCCCTCTCGCATAGCGAGCTGGACACTTGCGAAGGCGGGCTCGTAGCTGTGGTTCGAATGAACGACGTCCATGCCCCGTTGCCGCACTGCTTCGACTGTTCGCTCGGGTGTCCGTAGCTCGGTATAGGCGGGGGTGCCTTCGCTGTGCCAACGCGGTACCGATACCGCCTCGACAGGCGACATCCCGAAGTCCACGACATTGCTGATCACTTGCGAAACCGCCGAGCTGATCGACCATCCGCCGGGGGCGCCGACCACCATCCACGGCTGACCGTCACGCAACACGATCGTGGGCGAGATGGCTGATGCCCGAGCCTTGCCGGGTTCGTAGGAGTTCGGTCTCCCCGGGATCGGATCCATCAACGCGACACAGTCGTTCCAGGTGAATCCGGTACCCGGGATCACGACACCCGAGCACGTCGTGAGCGTGTGGGTCACAGACACGCAATTCCCCTGCTCGTCCATCACCGAGAGGTGGGTGGTGAAACCGGGCATGTTCAACGCCCGGCGGTCAGGGAGCTCGGAACGCCGAATGCGATCAGCCAATTCGGCGATGCGGTCCTCCGACAGTATGTCCTCCGTCGGGACGGATCGGAAGGCAGGGTCAGCGAGATGTTGTCCGCGGGTGACACCGACCCACGCAAGGGCAGCTGCGACGGTGAACGCGTGTTCGGGGCTGTTGTGCCCCATCGCCGCGAGGTCGAACTGCTCGAGGATCTTGAGTACTTGGAGTGTGAGGAGGCCCCCGCCAGGCACCGCCGACGATGCCATATCGAGACCTCGATACGACACGCGGAGCGGGGACTCGATCACCGGTTCATACGTCGCGAGATCCTGGCGGGTGACGAACGCACCGTTGGCGTCGAGGTCGGCAGCGATGCGGTCGGCGAGCCTCCCCGTGTAGAAGGTCTCTGCACCGTCCCTGGCGATCTCGGCCATCGTGTCCGCCTGATCGGGGTTGACGTAGAAGTCACCCGTACGCAGGATGTTGCCGCTCGCATCGTGGAACAGCGCACGGGCCGCATCCGTCGATACATACTTGTCCCGTGGATGGGGCATGCCGGGAATGATCGGCTGGTGGCCCCTGCTCGCCACGTACTCCGGGACGGGGAACCCTGCACGGCTCCGCTCGATGCTCGGGGCGAGGAGGCGATCGAGCGGCAGCGTCGCACCCGAACGATGGATCCGATCGAACCCGGCAACCGTCCCCGGCGTCATGATCGACTGGTAGCCGACCATGTTCCGATGGTCGGCGAACAAGGCGAATCGCCAGAGGTCCGTATATCCCTCGAAATCGTCCTGCCAGATCTCGGGATACATCTTCTCGCCGATCCGCGGCCAGAACCCGATGTGGTTCAGGTCGCCGGTCACTCCGTCGCGGACGGTCGCGGCTCCCCAGCCTCCGAGACCACACATGAAAGGATCGACGACCATCTGCATGTAGCCGGCGGCAACTGCTGCGTCGTAGGCGTTGCCGCCGTCTTCGAGGACCGCGGCCCCGACCTCGACTGCAGCGGGTTGTGGCGCGACAACGACGCCTCTCATCGAATCCTCCTAGAAAGTGGACTCTCACAATAGCCACTCTGCGTTATGGCTATGCTCAAGCCGAGTACGGGAGCATCACACACCAACGGGAGACATCATGGAACGGGTCTTGATCGGCCAGTTCAAGCAGGAGAGCCACAGTTTCGTGCCGGGTCTGACCGACATCGAAGACTTCGAGACCGATGCCGCACGGCGTGGCGCCGAGTCGCTGGTGCGGGCGGGCAACCGCGAGATGGACGGCTACCTCGATTCCTCCGAGCAATTCGGAGTCGAGTTGGTCCCCACGATCGACATCTGGGCGCACTCGGGTCCGATCGTCTCCGATGTCGCCTTCGAGAAGTACGCCGGCGAGATCCTCGACGGCATCCGGTCGAATCTCGACTCGATCGACGGCGTGATGCTCGGTCTCCACGGGGCCATGGTGACCGAGAGCCTCGACGATGCCGAAGGGGAGATTCTCGAGCGAGTCCGCTCGCTCGTCGGCCCGGACATGCCGGTCGCAGCCACGTTCGATCTCCACACCCACATGACCCCGAAGATGGCGGGAAACGCGGACATCGTGGTCGGCTACCAGACCTGTCCCCACGTCGACCTCAGACGGACCGGACGGGTGGCGATGGATACCCTCATCAGGACCATCCGAGGAGAGGTCTCGCCCAACATCTCGATCCGGAAGTTCCGGATGCTGACCTCATCGGAGCCCCACGACGATCGTGTCTTTCCGAACAATGAAGTGATCTCGATGCTCCACGCCGCCGAGAAGGACCCCGCCATCCTCTCGGCCACCATCTTCTGCACGCAACCGTGGCTCGACATCAGCGGCATCGGTTGGACCTCCGTCGTCGTGACGGACGACGATCCGGCGCTCGGGCAGACCACCGCCGATGCCATCGCAAACAGGGCATGGGAACTGCGAGACAACTACATCGTCGACAAGATGGATGTCGACGAAGCGATCGACACAGCACTTGCGGGGACGGGCCTGTATGCGTTCTCCGAGGGTGCTGACAGCACCACGGCCGGAGGACTCGGTGACGGCAACCTCCTCCTCAAGGCGCTTCTCCGCCGACAGGTGGACGTTCCCACGGCCGTGATGGTCAGGGACGCAGCAGCAGCAGCAGCCTGCGTCGAGGCAGGAATCGGGGCAGAGGTGACCGTCAGCCTCGGCGGAAGCGTGAACCCCGGGTTCTACAGCCCCGTCGAGGTGACCGGGCGGGTCCGGACTTTGACCGACGGACGTTACATGAACGAGTACGGGGGGATTCGCCCTGTCCACATGGGTCCGACCGCGGTACTCCAGGTCGGTGCGATCTCGATCATGGTCACGACGGGGAAGCCACGCATGGTCGACTACGAGGCGTACAAGAGCGTCGGAATCAACCCCGCGCTGTTCCGGATCATCCAACCGAAATCTGCGGGCGCCTATCGCGAGTACTACGACAAGATCGCAACCTGCATCGACATCGATGTGCCCGGACCTTCGGGCAGCGACCTCACCGCGCTGCCGTTCACGAGGATTCCTCGACCGCTGTGGCCCTGGGACCGCGATCTCACCGAGCCCTGGTAGGGCAACCGGACCGTCGGTTCATCCAACTCGGCGCAGAACCCTCCCCGAGCGTGCACTTGTCTGTTCGCCGTCATCGACCGCAACACGACCGTTGACCAGGACCGTCTCGACCCCCACGGGGCGCTGGGCGGGATTCTCGAACGTCGCCCGGTCGGCGATCGTCTCCAAATCGAAGACGACGACGTCGGCGACCATGCCGGGCTTGAGATAGCCGCGGTCGGTGATCTGGAGACGGTCAGCGACGGCACCGCTTGTCTTGCGGACCGCTTCTTCGACCGAGAGGAGCCCGACCTCGCGCACATACCGACCGAAGATCCGAGGGAACGTACCGAAGGATCGTGGGTGGGGTCGGTTCGATTTCTGATCGAGCGGAAGCGCTACACCGTCGGAGCCGACGACCGCATCCGGGTGCTTGAGAAACGTCATCATGTCGTCCTCGGTGCGATAGAAGACGACGACACGTGGGTAGTTGCCATGATCCCGACAGATGGTGAGCGTCAGTGCGGCAGGGCTGACGCCCGCACGGCTGGCCGCAGCTTCGATGCTCAGGCCCGACATCCACTCGTCGCCGGGCCCGGTCCGATCGAACACCATCCGGTCCCAGAGCCACCTGATGCTGTTCGGGTCCCCGAACCAACCGAGTGCAAGTTCCGATTCGGCGCGTTCGAAGACATCAGGATCACTCAGTCGTGCACGCATGGCTTCGGTCCCGCCGTCCTGCACCCATTTCTGGACAAAATGTGTGAGTGACGACGACGAGGCGTCGTACGGATACACATCGATCGCGATGTCGAGACCATCTCGTTTCGCGTCGTCGACGAGAGCGAGGACATCGGCTGCCCTCCCCCACTCGTCCGGATCGTTGATCGCAGCGTGCGAAGCTTGCAATCGGGCGCTGCCCGTACCGGCCGTACGAATCGCCTCTTCGATCGCGCCGAACGGACCGTCATAGCCTCCGCGCATGTGCGTCGCATAGAGCGCGTCGTGCTGACCGACGACCTTGACAAGTTCAGTGACTTCTTCCTCTGATCCGTACGCCGAGGGAACATGGGTGAGCCCGGTGGACATGCCGAATGCGCCGCGTCGAAGGCTGGCATCGAGGAGTCGCTTCATCTCCTGGAGCTCCCCTCGGGTCGGATCGCGTTGTTCCACACCAAGTACGGCGACTCTGATGGTTCCGTGTCCTACGAGTGGTGCGAGGTTGAGGGCGGGGGGATCGTCTCGCACGGCATCGGCATAGCCATCAAGGTCCAGCCATGAAAGCGGTGGCACACCATCACCGATGCGATGGAGGTGGTCGAAATGGAGCTCGAGGGCGTGTGCGGCAAACGGGAACGGCGAGAAACTGCAGTTCCCTGTCACCTCCGTCGTGACACCCTGAAGGATCTTGCTCTCGCACTTCGGATCCAGCATGGCGGTCACGTCCGAGTGCGTATGGATGTCCATGAATCCCGGTGCGACGATGCGATCGGTTGCATCGATCACTCGGCCGCCCGAAGGGGCGGTGAGGTCATCGCCGATCTCGACGATGGTGCCGTCAACGATCGCCACGTCGGCGATTCCTGGCTCCGTGCCCGTTCCGTCGACGACCGTTCCGTTCCGGATCAGAACGTTCCCGTTCATTGTTCATGGACCTTTCGGTGATGTAGAACAGGGCATCGGTGCGGGATTTCTCCCGCTCCGATGCCCTTGTTCAAGGAGCAAGGCAATCCAGCTGCCTCACTCGGTATCTCGTTGACTATCGCTCGATACGAAC
>CAYTWC010000158.1:0-3544 GCA_964441975.1 uncultured Acidimicrobiaceae bacterium
CATCGCTGCTCACCGGACGCAACCCCCATCGGGCAGGGTTCGGTCGCGTGGCGAGCTACGACCCTGGGTATCCCGGCTATTCGATGGAGTTTCCCGACGAGGTGCCGACGATCGCATCGAAGTTTCGAGACTCCGGATACGCAACCTTTGCCATCGGGAAGTGGCACCTCGCCCGTGAGATCGAACAATCGACCGCAGGCTTCAAACACGGGTGGCCGCTCCAGAAGGGGTTCGACCGCTTCTACGGGTTCCTCGACGGGTTCACCAACTTCTTCCACCCCCACCAGCTCGTTGAAGACAACCATCACCTGACGATCGATGAATACCCGGACGACTACTACCTGACCGACGATCTGACCGACAAAGCCGTTGGCATGATTCGGGATCTTCGGAATGGGAGTCCGGACAAGCCGTTCTTCATGTATTTCGCACACGGTGCCGTGCACGCACCGTTCCACGCACCGAAGGAGGACGTGGATCGGTTCTCGGGTGTGTACGCAGACGGCTGGACGAAGATCCGTGAGCGACGGTTCGAGCGCCAGAAAGAGCTTGGTCTGGTACCGGCGGACACCGTGCTTCCCGAGGTGCCGACCGATCCACGCTTCGGGGTTCCCGACTGGGCCACGCTCAGTCCGGAGGAGCAGCGGATCGCCGCACGCTACATGGAGGTCTACGCGGCCATGGTCACCACGGTCGACCGCAGCGTCGGCCAGATTCGGGCAGCCCTTGAAGAGACAGGGGAGTGGGACAACACAGTGATCGCGTTCATGTCGGATAACGGGGCATCGAGTGCTGCCGGCGTGCCGGGCACGACCCGGTACATGTGGGGGCACGGGGCGAGCCCAGCAGTTCCACCGGATCCGGAATTGGACATGGCGGAATTCGACCTCATCGGTGGTCCGCGGAACTTTCCGCACTACTCCACCGGTTGGGCGCTCACCTGCAACACCCCGTTCCGTCTGTACAAGTCGTTCACCCACGCCGGCGGTCACTCCGTCCCACTCGTGGTGCATTGGCCTGCAGGCGATCTCGCCGACGGCGAGACTCGTCACGAGTACGCACACGTGTCAGATCTGATGCCGACGCTGCTCGAACTCACCGGAGCCGATGAGCCGGGATCGATCAGTGGCCTCGACGGAGCATCATTCGTCGAGACCCTCCGCGGCGAGGTGTCGGAGCCACACAGGACCGAGCAGCTCTACGAATCGTTCGGGAGCCGTGGGTACTACCGGGATGGTTGGGAGATCGTGCACACGCTGACCCCACTCGAGCCGTTCTCTGACGCGGCGTGGGAGTTGTACAACCTCGATGAGGATCCAACCGAGACGACGAACCTCGCCGCGAGCGAGCCGGAGCGTGTCAAGGAGATGAGCCGCCTGTGGCACGCCGTTGCAAGCGCAGGGGACGTGTTCCCCCTCGAAGACGGGAGTGGGGTCTTCTACTACCAACGTCCCGACTTTCACGCACCGACGGAGCCGGCCGTGTTCCGCCCGGGAGGTCCGACGATCGAGCGGATCCAGGCTCGCGACATGACGTGGCATCGGTCGTTTGCGTTCGAAGTGGATCTCGAGGCGGACGAGACGGACGAAGGGATGCTCGTCTCGCATGGTGATCAAGCGGCTGGCTATGCGCTGTACATCGAGGACGGGACCTTGTGGTTCGCCGTCAACGGCGGACGCGACATCGTGACGCTCAATGCTGGCACCGTCGTGGGTCAGGCGCGCGTACGGGTGGACGTCGATTGTCCGACCGTCAACCGATGGGACGTGACGGTTTCGGTCGATGGCGGGATCCGTGCGGAGGCGACGGACGTCTGGGTGCTCACGGGTCTGATGACCCCGCTCCATGGCATCGACATCGGTATCACACGGGGTTCGCCGGTCGTTTGGGACCTCCATGAGCGACATCGCAGCTTCCCATGGACCGGTTCACTCACGCAGGTGCGGTATGAGCCCGGCGAGTACGCTTCCGACGCGCCGGTTCTCCAGATCGAGGAGATGCGGCGGCGAGGTCTTGCCGTCGAAGGAGCCGACCGACCGGTTCCTACGCCCTGACGGCAGTGTGATGGGAGGATCGTGACCGAGCGGGATTCCGGCAACGCGTCCGTCGTGGAGGCACTGCGCGCGGCCATAGCCAGTCACGAGATCGCACCGGGATCGCGCCTGCGAGAGCAACAGGTCGCCGAGGAGTTCGGAATCCCGCGGTCGAAGGTGCGCGAGGTATTCACGGTTCTCGAGGCTCGTGGCCTCATCCATCGAATACCGAACCGTGGTGCCGTCGTGGTCCAGCTCGGTATCGACGAGTTGGTCGACATATACGACGTGCGCGAGGTGCTCGAGGGGGCGTGTGCCCGACTCGCTGCCGAACGGTCGGAACCGGGCGACTGGGACGACCTGATCGAGCTGTTCGGAGACCCGATGCAGGGCTACGTCGACAGCGACGACTTCGACTCGTTCGTCGAGGGGTATGAACGGTTCCGGGGCGAGATGACGACGAGAGCGGCCAACCCTGTGCTGACGAGCCTTCTCGACGGGATCTACGAACGAACCCTTGTCGCTATTCGACGGGTTGTGATCCTGCCCGGGCGCGCAGGTATCGGGTTGAGCGAACACCGCAAGGTGCTCGACGCGATCGCGAATGGCGATGGTGCAGCAGCGGAGGATCTGCGGCGCGCAAGCATCCGGAGTGCACGGGACTACGTGAAGCGGTACAGCGACTTCGTCCTGTAGGTCGACCGCTCACCAGCGGCGACACCCACCGGCATCACCCGCCAGCAAGACATGGGATAGTGTGCGCGTATGGTCGATTCATCTGACGAGCAAACGAGTGGCGATGACGTGATCATCTCTGTGATCGACTCGCACACCGGGGGCGAACCCACGCGGGTGATCACTGGTGGATTCCCCGGATTGACCGGATCGACAGTCTCCGAGAAGCGTGACCACCTCGCCGCCGCGTATCTCGACCTTGCCTCCCTCATCGTCAGCGAACCGCGCGGAAATGAGGCAATGGTTGCCGCCCTGCTGGTCGAGCCGGTCGACGAACGCTGTGTAGCGGGCGTGATCTTCTTCGACCGGTCGGCCGTGCTCGGGATGTGCGGGCACGGGACGATCGGGCTGGTCGAGACACTGCGCTTCCTCGACCGCATCGACGGTGATCGCGTTCGTATCGAGACACCCGTTGGGGTCGTCCAGGCGGATCTCAACGACGACGGAACCATTGCTATCGCCAACGTCGACTCGTATCGGATCGCGTCCGACGTCAAGCTGGATGTGCCGAGCCTCGGCCGCGTCGTCGGTGATGTCGCCTACGGCGGAAACACGTTCTTCCTGGTGACAACGCCGAGCTTCGAACTCGATCGTCCGGTGCGAGACCTCCTCACCGATGCCGACGCGATCCTGGCCGCAGCACACGACGCGGGTTTCGACGCTGTGGACCATGTCGAGCTGTTCGGTCAGCCGAAGCACCCGGACTCACATTCGGCAAGTTTCGTGTTGTGTCCGAGCGGTACGTACGACCGTTCGCCGTGCGGAACCGGTACCAG
>CAYTWC010000158.1:3554-5112 GCA_964441975.1 uncultured Acidimicrobiaceae bacterium
GTTGCCTGCCTTGCTGCGGACGGGAATCTCGCGGAGGATGAGACGTGGGTCCAGGAATCGGTCACCGGCTCACAGTTCAAAGCGCGGTTCTCGTGGGTCGATCGAGCGTCCGGAACGATCGCTCCCACGATCACCGGGTCCGCCTCGGTGGTCGCGATGGGTGAATTGATGATCAGCGCCGACGAGATCGGGCAGGGCTGACGGCTCCCGAACAAGACGGGCCCCGGCGAGAGTATCGTCACCCCTCATGGCTTCTCGAAGCGCATTGCTCCACCATCTCGCCATTCCCCTCAAGGGTCGCTTCCACACCGCCATGGGGGACATCGGCGAGCGCGACATCAGCATCCTTCAACTCTCGGTCGATGATGTCGTGGGGTGGGGGGAGGCGTCCCCGTATCCGGGTCTCGACGAACCGTTTGCCGAACTCCTCACGGCCGCAGCTTCACACAGGACGACGCCGACCCTCGCCAGCGCGATCGAGCTCGCGTCGGCCGACGTGTCGGCCAGGGTCGCGGGTACGTCGTTCGCTGCGGACATCGGGGCGACACGAGAGTCCGTTCCCGCATCGATTGCCGTCGGTCTCGGTGGCGATCCGTCTGCGCTCGTGGCATCGGCAGCGCACCTCGGCGTCCAACGGTTCAAGGTCAAGATCGCACCCGGTCACGTGCTGCATGTGGCAGAGATCATGGATTCCCACCCGGGAACGATCATCGGTCTCGACGCAAACGGTTCGTTCGACATGGCGACCATCGGTGAACTGGAATCCGTGGCCGATCTTCCCATCGCCTATCTGGAGCAACCTTGCGATCCGAGAGATCCCGCGACCCTGGAACGTTTGAAGCAGATCACCGATGTTCCCGTGTTCATCGATGAGACGATTCGAACGGCGAAGGACGCGTCTGTGGCGCTGGACTCGACGCTCGTCGACGGCGTGGTCATCAAGCCGGGCCGACTCGGACTTGCCGCGTCTCTGGCGACCATCGAGGACGTCGAACGTCGAGGGAAACGTTGGCGATCGTCCGGGTTGCTCGAAACGGGGATCGGCCGTGCGTTCAGCGACGCGTTCGCGGCGATTCCCTCAGCGTTCGCATCGGACATCGCACCGGCGGACTGGTTTCTCGAGCGTGACATCGTCGAGAACCGGTTCTCCGATGGCGCTGTGAGCATCCCGAAGGGCCCTGGCATCGGGATGGCTCCGGACCCAGAAGTCCTCGACCGATACCGGGTCTCCTCGATCGATGTGACGGACACGGTGAACCGGTGGCTCGCCGCGCGATCCTCTGGATGAGATCGACCCAGCCGGTCCTTCTGTCAACTGCGGACGAGGGACCGCAGGATCCGCAACTCGTCGTGGGTCGGAGCCTCGGTTTCTGACAGGGCGTCACTGATCCGAAGATCCCACCCCGTCTGTTTGCGGACGTCTTCGACGGTCACCCCGGGGTGCTGATGCAGCCACACCAACCGAACCCGCCACCCCGGCCGCAGCAAACCCCCGCCCCAACCCTGATGCAGCCACACCAACCGAACCCGCCACCCCGGCCGCAGCAAACCCCCGCCC
>CAYTWC010000159.1:0-5075 GCA_964441975.1 uncultured Acidimicrobiaceae bacterium
GTCACCTCGTCGTCCGGATCGAGCGTGTGAGCGGTTCGCAGGATCGGTAACCGGAATGCTTGTGGGGTCTGAACCGCGACCAGGTCAGACCGATCGACCGTTCCGACCACCGTCGATCCGTCGACGCGCTTGAGCGTGTCCGTCACCGGACTCGCCGGGACGACGCCATCGGCAGAGGTCGCACGGGCGGTGTCGAGTACACGCTGCACGAGTGCGACCGATGCAAGGGGCCGTGCTGCGTCGTGGATGAGAACCCAGTCGACCGAGTCGGGCACGACTTCGAGTCCGTTCGCAACCGAGTCCCGCCGACGATCACCGCCGGGAATGCCGCCGGGCACGTCGCCCACCACGACGACCTCATCGATTCCGGCAACGGATCGGAACGTGTCATGACACCGTTCCCACAGTTGGCGTCCCGCGAGCTCCAGCGTGTGCTTCGGCCCGCCGTATCGGGCGCCGGAACCGCCTGCGACGATCACTGCCCACGTACGCATGGTCATGGGCGACGGCGGCTCACGCGTCTTCTGGCACCTCGACCTTTGGCAGCGCCCGGTCGAGCTTCTTGGTGGCTTCTTCTTCGTCGAGGTCCAATGTGAACTGGAGTTCCGACACGATGATCAGACGCGCCTTGGCCAGCATTCGTTTGAGTGCGGGCGAAATGCCTTTGATCTGCTGTGCATAGGTGAGATCTCGGATGACCTCGGCAACCTGGAAGATGTCGCCTGAATTGATCTTCTCGGTGAGCAGCTTGTACCAGCGACTCCAGTTGGAACCGGCCTCTTGGGGCTCTTCCTTGAATGTCGCAAAGACCTGCCGTGCCTTGTTCTTCGAGATGACGGGCCGAACCCCACGCTCTAGGGCGCTCTCCGCTGGCACGCGAACGGTGAGTTGATCCGTAGCGACTTCAAGGACGAAATAGTCGCGGCGTTCGCCGGCGAAGTCGATCCGCTCCTTCTTGATGATGGTGGCGGCGCCATGGTGCGGATACACGACCTTGTCACCGACCTCAAAGGCGTACTTCTTCGGTTTCGACGCAGACTTCTTGGCCGCAGGCTTCTTCTTGGGGGCCGACTTCTTCTTGGTCGTGGTCTTCTTGGCCGCTGGCTTCTTCTTCGCTGTCGACTTGGACGCGGTGGTCGACTTGGCTGCCGGCTTCTTCTTCGCGGTCGACTTGGCCGCCGTCTTCTTTGCAGCAGGTTTCTTCTTCGCGGTCGACTTGGACGCGGTTGTTTTCTTTGTAGCCACAGATCCTCTAGATATGGTCGGAATGATGGATTGTATCGGTCACAGGGATAAGGGAGTCGTGGTTCCACCTGCTGCGGCGGAGACCAACTTCCTCCAGACGGTCGATATATGCCCTGATCGTATGGGCGCGCATCGGACCGACACCGTCGACGGCGTCGAGATCCTCGACGCTCGCCGCCCTGAGTCGTGCGAATGACCGGAATTTCTTCAAGAGTTCGTCAGCGACGTTCTCCGGGAGTCTTGGGACACCGGCAAGAACCCGCGCTCCTCGTGGTGTGACTGGCGCGTCGATGGGCACGAAGCCCAAAGCCGCCGCGATCGCGCTTGCGTCGTAGAGGTCATCCCGATCGAGCGCATCGAGCTTCGTGTACACCGACGAGCCACGACGCGGCTTTCGCTCCTGGTAGTCGATGTTGACGAGTTCTGCGACAGCGTCGACGTCGCTGACCAGGTCAGCGGCCTGGAGCGACACGACCGCTGCTTCATCCCCGAGCTCGGCTGCGATCGGCTCGAGCTCCATCGAGAGCAAGCGGAGCACCGCCGCCCTTTGGATGACACTCACGACCTCTCGGTGCGAAACGATCTCGTCCACTTCGTACCGCTCAAGCCGTGCGACCGCATCGTCGAACTGTCGGCGAAGTCGCTCAAGGGACTGCAGCCGCTGGTTGGCCTCGTCGAGGAGCGACGTCGTCGACTGGAGCCGGAAACGGGCGTTCCCTGAGAACACCACCGCGACCAGGTGACCCTCTTCACTCACGGCCAGCACCGGACAACCGGTTTCGATCGAAAGGCGCTCTGCGGTGCGGAACCGCGTCCCCGTCTCGGCTGTGTCGATCGTGGCGTCGGGCATGAAATGCACATTGGCACGGAGGATTCGCGCGGAGTGGTCGTCTACCACGATCCCGCCATCCATCTTGGCCAACTCGGCGATGCGCTGGGCCGTATACATGGCGTTCTCGAGCTTGAACCCGCCTGAGCAGATGGCGTCGACCTCGGGCCCTGAGCCGAAGAGCACCAGCGCTCCGGTCCCCTGCTGCATGATCAGTTCGGCTGCGGTCCGAAGCGGAGTACCGGGCGCAAACCGGCGCAGAAGCTCAATGGGTACTGATTGCGGAGGCGTCATCGGCAGCCAGAGTAGTCGGATGCGGATGCACGGCGCGACGGTGCGCGTTCAGGCTGGTGAATCGGTCCTGATCCGCGTTGCACGCAGCGCATCGACGAGCCTCCGGTGCCCTGCCGATGGCGAGACGATGGGACCCGCCGAGATCCGCTCGATCTCGCCCGCACGAACCGCCGGCCGCGATGCGGGGCGGATGTCGCCGGTGAGCCCGAGCTCACCCCACGCAGCGGTCCTTGCGAGCGGGACGTCGGTGATCGCTGATGCGATGGCGAGAGCCACAGGGAGATCAGCTGCAGGTTCGACGACTTTGATACCGCCCATGACCGCGACATACACCTCGAGTCCGCGTACCTCGATGCGACCGTGCCGGTCCAGAACCCCGAGAACCTGATGCACCCGCGATGCGGGCAACCCCGTCACCGAGCGTCGAGGCTGGGGTGCGTCTGATTTGACGCACAATGCCTGGATCTCCACCACCATGGGGCGCTTCCCCTCGATTGTGGGAAACAGGACGGAGCCCGGTTGTGACTCGTCACGGTGTGCAACGAGTAGCCCGCTCGGGTCGGGCACTTCAACCACGCCTTCTGCGGTCATCTCGAAGACACCGACCTCGTTGACCGACCCGTAGCGGTTCTTGATCGATCGCAGGAACCGCAGTCCGACATCTGCCTCGCCCTCGAGATACAACACCACGTCGACCATGTGTTCGAGCGTCCTCGGGCCGGCGATCGACCCGTCCTTCGTCACGTGACCGACGAGAATGACGGGAACGTCGCTCGACTTTGCGAACGCTATGAGTCGTGCTGCGGAATCCCTGACCTGCGAGACCCCACCCGCTGATCCCGAGACCTCCGTTGTGGATACGGTCTGGATCGAATCCACGATGACAGCGGCGGGATTGCGGGCTCGCGCGATCTCGATGATCTCGTCGACATCGTGGACCGACGCAACCGCAACACCATCGGCGTTGACACCCACACGACGTGCTCGCATCTGGACCTGGTGGGTCGACTCCTCCGCCGTTGCGATGACGACCGAGCCAGCTGACGCCGAGATGCTGTCCGCGGTTTGGAGCAGCAAGGTCGACTTGCCGACACCTGGCTCACCGCCGACGAGCACCACGGCACCGGGGACAAGTCCTCCACCGAGGACACGATCGAGCTCACGGATCCCTGTCGCGCTCCGGTCGCTGATGGTCGTCGTGACATCTGTCACCGAGACGACCGGGGCAGCCTCGTGCCCTGATGACCGGCGTTTCAGAGGGGCGACCTCGGCGAGTTCATCCGTGGAACGACACTGCGGGCAGAACCCCATCCACTTGGGTGAACGGTGCCCGCACTCGTGGCAGAGGTAGACCGGTTTTTCTTTTCTATTACTACCGTTCATGGTCCAACCGTACGATGCGACTGTGACACAATCAGGACCGTCGGATGAACCATGTGATGGCCATCGCCACCAGGGCGACGATGAGCACGAGGGCGGCGAATCCGCCGACATTCCATGGTTCGGCGACCCGTATCGCGGACAAGAACAACATTCGTGGCACAATACCCGCGAACAAGAGCGACAGGCACTCCAAACGGTGTGGGGTCGGTTAGGAACCGTACATGCAAGGCGACGACCGCAACGATCAATTCGATGAGCTCTTCGAGCCATTCGAACTGAGTGATGCACCCCCGGCGCCACCGCCGCCGGCCACCTCCGGCGTTGCCCCGCAACAGCCGCAGCAGACACCGCAACCTCCGCCCCCGCCACCGGCATCCCTCGATGCAACCGGTGAGATGAGCGTGAGTCAGCAGCACGTGACGACCTCGGATCAGGGACCGTCGGTCAGCTGCCCGTCATGTGGTGCGCAGAACCCGTCCTACAACCACCACTGTGAACGTTGCGGCTCGCGTCTGAGCTCGGACCCGATGCCGATCGCACCGGCGCCCCCGTCGCGAACCTCCGCGGGCGGTCGTGCCCTCGGCGTACTCGCTGCAGTCGTGCTCGTCGTCGCACTGGGTGCGTTGTTCATGAACATCTTCGGCAGTGGCGACGGTGGCGATGTCGTGGGCCCGAACGACTCGACGACTTCATCGACCACGTCGACGATCGTCACTGCTCCCATCGAATTGATCCCGACCAGCGTGACCGCCAGCTCCCAGTTCAGTGATGCGTTCAGCCCTGAGAACCTGATCGACGGAAATCCAGAGACCCGGTGGAACGACAACAGTCTCCGCGGTGTCGGTGCGTGGCTCGAGTTCACGTTCGCCCAACCGGTTCAGATCACCGAGATGGTGTTCCAGAACGTCGAGGACGACGAATCCTTCAAACGCAACTACAAGATCCAGGGCTACCAGATCGAAGTCAATGATCTCAATGTCCCGATCAGTGGCCGGCTTCTCAACTCCAACGAGCCCCAGCGGGTCAACATCGCAAGCGTGGGTACGTTCACGCTGACGGTGTCCGTGACCACCACCCATCTCGCGGAACCGGTCGGCCAGGCACCACCATTCACCGAGCTCGCCCTCCAGGGCGTGCAGTTCTTCGGATACGAGACAGCCGCGACCGAGTAGACCGATCTTGGATCATCGATCATGGATCTTGGATCCTCGATTATCGATCATCGATCCAGATTCCCAGATCTTGAGGACTCGTGGATCATGGATCATGGATCATGGATCATGGATCATGGATCCGCGAACAGCGTTCATCGATCATCGATCCG
>CAYTWC010000160.1:0-5027 GCA_964441975.1 uncultured Acidimicrobiaceae bacterium
CTTGCCCTTGTGCCCGCGCGGGCAAACGCAGGCGTAGAAGGGCATGATCTGCGGCTTGACCTCGGCCTCGATGTCGGCCAGCAGCTTCTCGACCTCGGCCTTGTCGACCTGGGCGAGCTCGTACTTCACGACGAACCACGCGATGTCCTGCACCGCCGCAGCGAACGTGTCGCCGTCGATTGGAACGCCGGCCAACGTGAAGCGTTCTTCGATCGTGCGAAGGTGCGGGGAGGTGAACCCTCCGGTCGACAGTCCGTGCGCTCCGAGAATCTGTTGAACGATCCTCGCGACCGTGGTCTTCCCGTTCGTCCCGGCGATGTGGACCGAGCGATATGACCCCTGAGGATCGCCCATGAGCTCGAGTAGTCCGGTGATCCGCTCAAGACCTGGTCGGACGCCCGAGCCTATGCGGGCATCGAGAAAGGCTTCGGCTTCTCGTCTTGTCCTGATTATCGGTGGCGTCTGTGTCACGTCAGCCGAGTTCCGCGAGGTGGGCCTGCTGCTTTTTGAGCTCCTGTCGCATGTCCTCGACCCGTGCGCGCTCCGCCTCGACAACCTCGGCCGGTGCGCGCTCCGTGAAGTTCTCGTTGGCCAGCTTGGCTTCTGACCGTGCGAGGGATGCCTCAACTTCGGCAATGGCCTTCTCGATCCGTGGTCGCTCGGCGTCGACATCGACAAGACCATCGAGGGCGATGAACGCCTCGACGCCGGACGACGCGATCCTCGTGTAGCCCGTGGATGAATCCGGGGCGGACCCCTGGGAAGGCTCCGCATTCGCAAGCGATGCGACCTGCGCCATCCACCATGGAGGGAGGTCGGTTTCCGACACCACCGTGGCCGGAATACTCACTTTGTTCCCGATGTGATGCTGCGACCGGAACTGACGGATCCCTGACACGAGGTCGCGAAGCGATCCCATCTCAGCCGGGCACTCGCATTTCGGTGTGTCAGGCCACGGGGCGGCGATCAAGAGCGTCGAGCCATCGCCAAGCGTTCCCCACAGCTCCTCGGTGATGAACGGAATCGCCGGGTGGAACATCTTCAGCAAATCACGCAGGACGACACCGAGCGTCTGGCGCATCGCGTCGCCACGCTGCGGCGTATCGCTCAGGGCCTTGGCCATCTCGAGATACCAGTCGAACACTTCGGACCACGCAAAGTTGTAGAGGAGCCCGTATGCATCGGACAGCCGATAGTCGTCGAGGAGCGCGTCGAACTCGTTCTGGACCTCGTGCAGCCTCGACAGGATCCACGCGTCCTCGTCCACCGGGGTTTCCGGATAGCCACCGTCGGCTGGAACATCGGCGACGTCCATGAACTCGACCGCGAAACGCGTTGCGTTCCACAACTTGTTGCCGAAACGACGTGATGCATCGATCCAGTCCGTGTCGAACGGGATGTCGTGGCCGGGGGCAGCTGCCTGGATGAGAGCGAGGCGAAGCGGATCGGCGCCGAACTCCTCGATGAGTTCGAGCGGATCGAGTGCGTTGCCCGTCGACTTCGACATCTTGCGGCCGTCCTGGCTTCGGACCATGCCGTGGATGACTATGTCGGTGAACGGGACCTCACCAGTGAACTTGAGTGCCATCTTCATCATCCGGGCAACCCAGAAGAAGATGATGTCGAACCCCGTGACGAGGGTGTTCGTGGGATAGAAACGCTGTAGGTCGTCCGTGTCGTCGGGCCAACCGAGCGTGGAGAACGGCCACAACGCGGACGAGAACCATGTGTCGAGCACGTCCTCGTCCTGCGTCAGTTCCGCGGATCCACAGACATCACACGAGGCCGGATCCTCCATGGACACAATCGTCTCGCCGCACTCGCAATACCAGACGGGGATGCGGTGGCCCCACCACAGCTGCCGGCTCACACACCAGTCCTCGAGATTCTCCATCCAATGGAAGTAGTTCTTCTCCCAACGTTGCGGGATGAAACGGGTCTGACCGTTCCTGACGGCGTCGATCGCCGGACCGACAAGGGGCTTGACACGCACGAACCATTGGAGTGACAGCAACGGCTCGACGACGGTGTCGCACCGAGAACAGTGACCGACCGAATGGGGGTGCGCCTCGACCTTTTCGACCGCGCCGATGTCCCTCAGACGTGAACGGACCGCCTCCCGCGCCTCGAACCGATCCATACCGGCGAAGTCGCCGCCTGCCTCCGTGATGCATGCTTCGGTGTCGATCACGACGACGGTGTCGAGACCGTGGCGCTGACCGATGTCAAAGTCGAGCGGATCGTGGGCGGGCGTCACCTTGACCGCCCCGGTGCCGAACTCGGACTCGACCCCCTCGTCACCCACGACCGGGATCTCTCGCCCGATGAGTGGGAGAATGACCGTCTTTCCGATCGCATCGATATACCGCTCGTCGGTCGGGTGGACTGCGATACCAGTGTCACCGAGCATGGTCTCGGGTCGCGTCGTCGCCACCGTGATGTGCCCGGATCCGTCCGAAAACGGATACTTGATATACGTGAGTTCCCCAGGGTCGTCCTGATGCTCGACCTCGATCTCGGACAGCGCGGTATGACATCTGGGGCACCAATTGATGATGCGGTTCGCGCGGTACATCAGATCGTCGTTGTAGAGATCGACGAAGACCTTCCGGACCGCGAGGCTCAGACCGTCATCGAATGTGAATCGTTCGCGGCTCCAGTCCGTCGAGTCGCCAAGCGTGCGCATCTGCTTCTCGATGGTGTCCCCGGACTTGGCCTTCCATGCCCACACCTGTTCGATGAATTGCTCCCGACCGAGGTCGTGGCGAGTCAGCCCTTCTTCGCGCAGTTCGCGTTCGACGACGTTCTGGGTTGCGATACCTGCGTGGTCCGTACCCGGTAGCCACAGCGCGGCGTATCCCTGCATCCGCTTCCTGCGGATCACGACGTCTTGGATGGCATGGTCGAGGGCGTGCCCGAGGTGAAGCACACCTGTGACGTTCGGAGGTGGGATGACGATCGTGTACGGCTCGCCGCCCGGGTTGATTTCAGGCTTGAACGCCCCAGCCCGCTCCCACACGTCGTACCAGCGCGACTCGACTTCGTCCGGTTGATACGTTGGGTTCATCACGGCCTTCGCTCATCTTGTCCTCCTGAACCCTGCGATTGTACCCGTCCCGGCACCCACCTTTGCGTCCATCGAACACGCGAACCCGAGTCATTTCCAGCACATCGGACACTCGACATCCCGGGGTTCCTCTGGACAAAGGAAAACCCGGGGATGAACCCCGGGTCTTACCCTCCTAGTCGTACCGGTGAGCGAGATGCCACCACATCTTGGTGCTCAGGGCCGACAGCCCGCTCCCGAACCGCTCTGCGGTAGAAGCTATGAACACCTACGGCAGAATCGCGGCCGACCTAGAGAACCAAAGATTCCTGCACACAGTGACTAGTCAGCGGACGCTGTGCGTCCGAGATGGACGATCTCAGATCCCAGATCCCGGACATCCGAGCTCGTGGGTTGTGGATCCTGTGCCTGCCGGCAGTATCGTCAGTGTGCCGAGTTCGAAGGAGATTCATGACCACTCGCATCGATGCCGATCTGTTGATCCCGGGGCGAGGGAACCCGACCGAGAACGGAACCGTGATCATCGAGGGCGGTGCAATCACGTATGCAGGCCCATCGGGCGACGCACCCGAAACACCCGATGCGGAGACGACCACCGTTCCAGTCGCCATGCCGGGCCTCTGGGAGTGCCATGCGCACTTCGTCGGACTCGACTCCCCCGACATCATGACCCAGATCTCGACCACGGCTGCGTTGATGGCGGCTCGAGCTACCGTCGACCTGAAGGCGACCCTTATGGGTGGCGTCACCTCGGCACGGGAGGTCGGTGGGTACGGTCTGGACATTCAGCCTGGCATCGCAGCGGGCCAGGTGGTCGGTCCATCCGTGTACGGAGCAGGTCAGATCTTGTCCACGACGGGTGGGCATGCCGACATCCACGGCCTCCCCCTCGAGGCGATCGATCTCGTACCGAGCCTCGGAATCCTCGCCGACGGTGTCGCCGAGGTCACGCGCGCTGTGCGGATCAACCTGCGCAAGAACGCCAAGGTCATCAAGATCTGTGCATCCGGTGGCGTCATGTCCGAGGTCGACCATCCGATGCACCAGCAGTTCTCCCACGAGGAAATCGTCGCGATCGTCGAGGAAGCCGCACGTGCAGAGCGGATCGTTGCTGCGCATTGCCACGGCAAGGCCGGGATCATGGCGGCGCTGAACGCCGGGGTGAAGACGATCGAGCATGGTTCGTTCATGGATGAGGAAGCAGCCGACCTCATGCTCGAGAAGGGCGCGATCTATGTTCCGACCCGGTTCGTCGTCGACCAGCTGCTGCACATGGAGGACATCCTTCCGCGATACGCGTACGAGAAAGGTGTGATGGTGGCCGACGCCCAGGCAGCAGCGATGAAGCTCGCGATCGCCCGTGGCGTCAAGATCGCCATGGGAACAGACATCTTCGTACACGGATCGATGTATGGCCGCAACGGATACGAGATCAAGCTCCTCCAGGACGCCGGGATGACCGCCATCGAGGCAATCGAGGCAGCAACCGCAAACGGCCCTGACACACTCGGACCACAGGCACCGATGTCAGGGCAGCTGCGGGAAGGCTACGACGCCGATGTCATCGCCATCGACTTCAATCCTCTCGAGGACGCATCCGGTTGGGGCGACCCGGATCGCGTGACCCACGTGTGGAAGGCAGGCGCTCGGGTCAAGGGGACGAAGTAGGCACGCAACACGTAGCAAGCCTCTTGCCGCTTGCCGCTTGGATCCCGAGCGATCTGTGGATCAACTTTGTGGTCGCAGGCTCCCCGGCCCCCCTGCATCGTCGCTGGCGCTCCTCTGCCGTCCCCCCTAAAGGTGGGACGCACGACTTCTCGCCTCTTGCTTCTTGCCTCTTGCCTCTTGCCGCTTGCCACGGCTCGAGACGGACGCTTGTTCACATGCTGGCGGTCTTGCCGTCGAGCGACTCGCGGATCAGATCTCCGTGGCCTGCGTGTCTAGCCGTTTCCTCGATCAT
>CAYTWC010000161.1:0-2370 GCA_964441975.1 uncultured Acidimicrobiaceae bacterium
GCCATGCCGGTTTCGCATGAGTGGAACAATGATGTGCACGTACGCCACAACTGACGCGTAGCCTCAGGGTGATGTTTGCAGCCCGATTCGACGACGCCATCGCAGGGCGCGGTTTTCACCTCGTTGATCCGATCGACGAGCTCGTGGCGTGGAACGTGGACGAGGTCATCCCCACGCTCGAGCGTGCGAGCGATGCAAGCGCGAGTGGGCACTGTGTCGCCGGATATGTTGCGTACGAGGCCGCGCCTGGGTTCGATTCGGCGTTGGTCACACGAGCGCCGAACGGGAGGCCGCTGGCATGGTTCGGGGTCTTCGGCGATCGGAAGTGGCTCGACCCCGACGATGATCACGGCGACGATGCATATTCCGTGTCCGGATGGACACCATCGATCGACCGCCAAGAATACGCCCGCGCATTTGACACCATCCGATCGCATATCCAGGCGGGTGACACCTACCAGGTGAATCTGACGTTCCCACTGACAGCTGCGTTCTCCGGCGACGCGTCCGCGTTCTACAGAGCGCTGATAGATGCACAGCGCCCGGCGTACGCAAGCCACATCGCCTTCGGCGATACCCACATCGTGTCATCGTCGCCCGAGCGGTTCTTTGCCGTGGCAGACGGGCGCATCGTGACGTCTCCGATGAAGGGAACGGCGCGTCGCGGCCGGTGGATCGAAGAGGATCAGGCGGCGCGCATCGGGCTTGCCGTGTCCGAAAAGGACAAAGCCGAGAACCTGATGATCGTCGACCTTGTACGCAACGACCTAGGTCGGATCGCCCAGTTCGGTTCGGTTCGGGTGGATGAGATGTACCGCGTGGAGGGATTCCGGACGGTGTGGCAGATGACGTCGACGATCTCCGCGGATCTCGCGCCCGATGTCGGGTTGACTGACGTCTTCGCAGCTCTGTTCCCGTGTGGCTCGGTGACCGGTGCGCCGAAGACGAGTTCGATGGCGGTGATCGCAGACGTGGAGCCGGCACCGAGAGGTGTCTATTGCGGGGCAGTCGGTTTCATACCGCCGGGCGATGGGCTCGATGGCGCCTCCTTCAACGTGTCCATCCGAACCGCCGTCATCGACGAATCCGAAGGAATAGCGACCTACGGGGTCGGGGGCGGAGTCACCTGGTACTCGGACCTCGAATCCGAGTACGACGAGACGGTGACGAAAGCCCTCGTACTTGCCCGCCGGACCGAGCCCGCTGCGTTGGTCGAAACGATCCGATACGACCCGTCCCAACCCGAGCAACCGTGGGTACTTCTCGACGAACACCTCGACCGTCTGCAAGCATCGGCACGGTTCTTCGGGATCGAAGTCGATGTCGACCTCGCGTTCGACGCGATGCTCGACGCAGTTGCCGGTGCGACCGAGACACAGAGAGTCCGCCTGGTCGTGGGAGACGGCGTTCTCGAGGTCGCAACCGAGGACCTGCCGGGCCGCTTTTCGCACGGTCCGAGCCCGGAAGTCGGTGTCGTCACCCTTGCGGTCGACACAACACCGATCGACCCAACAGACCCTGGCATGTTCCACAAGACGACGAACCGCCAGCCCTACGAGATGCGCACCGGTCGCAACAGCGGCGTTGAGGACGTCGTTCTGATCAACGACCTCGGCTTGGTCACGGAGACGACGATCGCCAACATCGCCATCAAGATCGGCGATGTCTGGGTGACGCCGCCGCGAGACGACGGACTCCTTGCAGGCGTTCTCAGGAACCATCTGGTCACCGCGGGAGTCATCAAAGAGCGAAGTATCACCGTGGAGGAGTTGCACGACGCCGAAGCAATTGCTGTTCTCAACTCGGTCAGAGGATGGAGACGGGCAGTAATCGAACGGGGCACGGTCTAGCCTCCCGAACATGCCACCCGAACCCATCCAGATCCTTTCCCCCGACGGCGTCCTGCTTGCCGATCCACCGATTGAGATCGATGCCACGCGCGACCTGTATGAGGCCATGGTCGTCGGACGGGTCTACGACCGGAAGTGCACGGCTATGCAGAAACAAGGTCGTCTCGCCACGTACGCACCGTTCGAAGGCCAAGAGGCATGCCAAATCGGCGCGGTCGCCCCGCTCGATTCATCAGATTGGCTGGTTGCGACATATCGCGACGCCGCTGCGATGTGGTTCGCCGGCTATCCGATGGTCAACCTGATTCTGGGGCGGACCGGTGATGAACGTGGCGGCCAGATTCCCGATGGCATCAATGTGCTCCCGCCGTCGATCACCGTCGGTGGCCACATGATCCATGCGGTCGGTACCGGCTGGGCGGACAAGATGGCTTCGAACAGTGGAGTCTCGCTGACGATGTTCGGTGACGGCGCCACGTCCGAGGGCGACTTCCACGAGGCGATGAACTTCGCTGGGGTG
>CAYTWC010000161.1:2380-4984 GCA_964441975.1 uncultured Acidimicrobiaceae bacterium
CGCCGACTGTCTTCTTCTGCCAGAACAACGGGTGGGCCATATCCCTCCCGTTCGATCAGCAGACGCGAGCCGATTCGCTCGCGGACAAGGCAATCGGTTACGGCATGCCCGGCGTCCGGGTGGATGGCAACGACCTGCTCGCTGTCGTCTCCGTCGCGACCGAGGCGATCGAACTCGCACGCACGGGCGGAGGTCCGACATTCATCGAGGCCATGACGTACCGGGTCGGACCGCACACGACCGCCGATGACCCGGGGAGATACCGGACAGAGGATCTCACGGAACAATGGCGCGATCGGGATCCGATCAATCGGGTGAAGGCGTACCTCAGGGCGAACGACAGTTGGGACCAGGGGTGGGAGGAGGAGGTCGCGCAGGTCGCCTCGGACCAGGTCGAGCAAGCCGTAGCCGATGCCGAAGCCCTCGAACCATTCACCGCTGATGAAGTGTTCGATGCCATGTTCGCCGAGCCGACACCGACATTGGTCGATCAGCGTGCGATGCTCGAGAGGGACGGCTGATGGCGGAACGGACCATGGCGCAGGCGCTCAATGCTGCGCTGCGCGAAGCGCTGGCGGACGAACGCGTACTGATCCTCGGGGAGGACGTCGGGCGGACGGGCGGCGTGTTTCGCGTCACCGATGGACTCCAAGCAGAGTTCGGGCCGGACCGTGTCGTTGATACACCGGTCGCGGAGTCCGGGATCGCGGGAGCCGCGTTCGGCTTGGCGGTCGCAGGGATGCGACCGGTCGCCGAGATGCAGTTCATGGGATTCTCATATCCCGCGTACGACCAGATCGTCAACCATCTCTCGAGGATTCGGAATCGGTCGCGCCACCGTTTCACCGCCCCGATCGTGATTCGGATTCCCTACGGTGGCGGCATCGGTGCAGCGGAACACCACTCGGAATCCTTCGAAGCGATCTATACGCACACACCGGGTCTCAAGGTCGTCGGTCCGTCCCGCCCGATCGATGCGAAAGGTCTCCTCACGGCTGCGATCAACGATCCCGATCCTGTGATCTTTCTTGAGCCGATTCGTGCGTACCGTGCCATGAAGGAAGAGGTCCCAGACGATCGATTCGAGGTGCCCATCGGGGTTGCGGCCATCGAACGGGCGGGGAGCGATATCACCCTCATCGCGTACGGAGCCATGATGCGTGAGACCCGCCAAGCGGCAGAGCAGCTCGAAGCCTCAGGGATCGACGCCGAGGTCATAGACCTACGGACGCTCGTCCCGCTCGACGTCGAGACGATCGTCGCGTCCGTGGTGAACACGGGCAGAGCCGTCGTGATCCACGAGGCACCGCGAACCTCGGGCTTTGGTGGCGAGATCGTCGCCACGATCCAGGAACGGGCGTTGTACTCGCTGAAAGCCCCGATCGAACGCGTCACCGGTTGGGACATCGTCGTCCCACTTCGACGCGCCGAGAAGCACTACACGCCGGGGGTCGATCGGATAGTCAGCTCCGCCAGACGAGCGATGGAGTCGTAGATGGCCACCGAATTCCACCTTCCGGACATCGGCGAGGGTCTTGCCGAAGCCACGATCGTGCACTGGTTCGTCGCAGTGGGAGAGCGGGTTGAAGCCGACGCGCCTCTCGTAGAGATCGAAACCGACAAGGCGGTCGTCGAAGTTCCGTCGCCGATAGCCGGCGTGGTGCTGCACCACGGCGCGGAGGTTGATGAAGTGCTGGAGGTGGAAAAGCTGCTTGCGGTCATCGGCACCGCCGGAGAGGAGTGGATACCCGACGGAGGGCCGCCACCGTCAGCGAAGTCCGATGACGCGGCACCGATCGTCGGGACACTCGACACGTCCGAATCGCCTTCCGTCGGCTCCGGGATTCAGGCTCTCCCGATGGTGCGCAAACTCGCTGCGGACCTCGGGGTCGAGATCGCTGCCCTCACGGGTTCGGGTCCTGGCGGGCGTGTCACCGAAGCGGATGTCCGGGACGCAGCGGGCGCGACGGCGGGCCCACACACTCGGGTCCCGCTCAGTGCGACCCGACGAGCGATCATCGCCAACCTCACGCGTTCGTGGGCAGAGATACCGCATGTGACGACGTATGGCGAGGTCAACGCATCAGCGCTGCTCGCAGCACGGGCCGAAGCAGGCAAGCCGCCGCTTGAAGCACTGCTGATGGCTCGGGTCGTGCCCCTCCTCAAGGAGTTCCGGGGATTCAACGCGTCGTTCGGAGGCGATGCCGTCATCGAACACGATCGGTGGGACATCGGGTTTGCCGTCGACACACCGGACGGTCTCATGGTCGCCGTCGTCCGCGAGGCGGACACGAAATCGGTGGAGGAACTCGGTGCCGAGATCCGGCGCCTCGCTTCGGGCGCCAAAGACCGAACGCTCGGGAGGGATCAGCTCACCGGTCAGACCTTCACGATTTCGAACATCGGTGCGGTCGGGGGACGGTATGGCACGCCGATCGTGCCCCACGGTACGACGGCGATCCTCTCGATCGGTCGAGCCGAGGAGACGCCGGTCGCACGCAACGGCACGGTCGTCGTCGCTCCGATGGCGCCGCTGGCCGGTGCGGCGCTCGTCGGCGCCGGCGCGGCCACGGCGATCGAGCCGTCGCACGCCGCCGCCGCCTT
>CAYTWC010000162.1:0-4978 GCA_964441975.1 uncultured Acidimicrobiaceae bacterium
GGTCTTCCAATACCACGGTGCCGAGCACAAGACGATCCACGCCTTCGAGAACGGGGACCCGCTCGACATCGGTCCCATCCAGAAGTACAGCCCGCGCCACCCACGGTGCGGGACTTCGTTCATAATCATCGTTGCGATGGTCGCATTCGTGGTCTTCCTGACGCTTGCGCCCCTCCCTTTCCTGATCCAGGTCGCCGCACGCATCCTCCTGATACCCGTCATTGCAGGGATCAGCT
Organism: uncultured Acidimicrobiaceae bacterium; assembly: GCA_964441975.1. Taxonomy (GTDB): domain Bacteria; phylum Actinomycetota; class Acidimicrobiia; order Spongiisociales; family UBA5794; genus UBA5794. Next base: position 237 of record CAYTWC010000162.1, read on the forward strand.
ACGAGATCCTCAAAGCTGCTGCCGGCCATCGGTGGCTCGCTTGGGCGTCACGACCCGGGATCTGGATCCAGGCCATCACCACGAAGGAGCCAAGCGACGATCAGGTCGAGGTCGCCATTGCATCGCTTCTCGCCGCGTTGGAGCCAGCTGAGATCGAGGAAGTCAAGGCACGGGGAGCGATCAACGAAGCTGCGTTGTCCGCCGAGTTCGGTCACGGAGCATCCGGTGGATGACCGACTGCTCTCCCGTCTCAAAGCGGTCGAGGAGAGCTACGAGCAGACGCTGACCGACCTCGCCGATCAGGACATCCTCGCCGATCAGAACCGCTATCGGGAGGTGTCCACGAGACACGCCGAGCTGAAACCGGTTGTCGAGGCATTCCGGAGCTACGTCGAGACCTCGACGGAGGTCGACGAGGCCACCGAGTTGTCGAAGGCAGAATCGGATCCCGAGATGGAGGCGTATTTCGAGGAGACGATCGCGGAAGGTGTGAAGGAGCTCGAACGAATCGAACTCGAGCTTCAGAAGTTGCTCGTACCGAAGGATCCCGACGACGACAAGGACGTGATCGTCGAGATCCGAGCGGCCGCGGGAGGCGACGAGGCCGCGTTGTGGGCAGCCGACCTGTACCGAATGTACGAGCGGTTCGCTGAGCGGTGCGGTTGGCGGATTGAGCCCATCGACGTCTCGGTGACCGGGGGAGGGGGCCTCAAGGAGGCGACCTTTGCGGTCAAGGGCAAGGGCGCCTACGCCAGACTCAAGTACGAAGCCGGACCCCACCGTGTCCAGAGGGTTCCCAAGACCGAGTCCCAGGGTCGCATCCATACTTCGATGGCGACCGTTGCGGTGCTTCCCGAGGTCGAAGAGGTGGCGGTAGAGATACTCGACAGCGATCTCATCGTCGAGACGATGCGATCCCAGGGTCCGGGTGGTCAGTCGGTCAACACCACCGACTCCGCAGTTCGCATCACCCACAAACCGACCGGCATCGTGGTGTCTTGTCAGGATGAGAAATCTCAGCTCCAGAACAAGATCAAAGCGATGCGAGTGCTGCGGGCGAGGTTGTATCAGATCGAACTCGAGGAACAGCAGGGTGACCGTGCTGCGACACGACGGTCACAGGTCGGGACCGGGGACCGATCCGAGAAGATCAGGACGTACAACTTCAAGGAGAACAGGGTGACCGATCATCGCATCGGGCTCACAGCCCACTCGCTGTCTGATGTGCTCGACGGCGATCTCGAAAGCTTCCACGAGGCGCTGATCGAGGACGACGTCGCCTCCCAACTCGCCGAAGGGGCATAGGCATGTGGTCGGTCGAGCTGATCGATTCGACCTCCTCGATCCCGCGACACGAAACTGAACGCCTGCTCGTCGTCGCTACCGGCCTGTCGCGCAGCAATCTTGCCATAGGGGTCGAACTGTCCGACGAGCACGTCGACAGGTTCAGGGACCTTCTTGCTCGCCGCGAATCGAACGAGCCGTTGCAGTACATCGAGGGATCGGTGCCGTTCGGACCGGTCGAGGTGGCGGTCGACAAGCGGGTGCTGATCCCGCGACCCGAGACGGAATATCTCTTCGAGCTGGTAGCCAAGGCCGCTCGCGACCCACAGGTGATCGTCGACCTGTGTACCGGATCGGGGAACTTGGCGATCGCCCTGAAGCGAACGTTCCCCGAAGCCGAGGTGTACGGAACGGATCTCTCGGCTGATGCACTCGTGGTTGCGCACGACAACGCCGAACGCAATGGTGTCGACGTCCGATTGCTCGAAGGTGACCTGTTCGCTCCGCTTCCTGATGAGCTACGCGGATCGGTGGACCTGCTCGTCGCCAATCCGCCGTACCTCGCCGACATGGAGCTTGGGCAGGTTCCCTCGGATGTCTTGCAGGAACCCCACATGGCTCTCGTGTCGGGGCCCGGCGGCGATGAGATCGTGAGCGCCATCGCGGCCGACATCGGAGAGTGGCTGTCACCGACCGGACAGTTCGCGATCGAGGTATCGGAGTTCCATGCATCGAAGGTGGCGGGACGGTTCTCCGGCTTCGGTGCGAAGGTCGTCGAGGACCTCTCGGGGCGCGAACGTTTCGTCATGAGTGTTTCGTTGGTCGAGTAGCGTGCGTCTTCCAGAATCCATGGAGGTGGCAATGGATGTGTCAGCTGCGGCACGAGCGATCAAGCGCGGGGAGCTGGTCGGGGTCCCAACCGACACCGTGTACGGACTTGCGGCTGATCCGTATGACGAAGCGGCCCTCGAGAAGCTCTACACCCTGAAGGGGCGGGAAGCCAGGAAGCCCATCGCCATCCTCGTGGCGTCCCTCGAGCAGGGACTGCTGCTCGGAGCGATGTCCGACAGGGCGCTCGACCTCGCTGACAAATACTGGCCAGGTCCCGTGACGTTGGTCGTGCCTCGTCTTGACACGGCTCCGCAGTGGCTCGGCGACACATCGCGGCGGACCATCGCGCTTCGCTGCCCGGATCATCGTGTAGCGCTCGATCTCTTGGACCTGACCGGTCCGCTTGCCGTCACCTCGGCCAACCATTCGTCGGATGCGCCGGCCCAGTCGGCAAGCGACGCCATGGCGACGTTCGGTGACGAGGTCCTGACGTACCTCGAGGGGACAGCCGGAGGGGGCGAGCCTTCGACACTCGTCGATCTCACCCACCCCGCCGAGACCGTGCTCCGGCCCGGACCGATCAGTATCCCGTAGCGGGACAGGCACACGCCGCAGGGCACCGATCCGTGCGAAGATGTGTCGGTGGAAGAGCCAGCAGCCGATACGACGACGAAGTGGCCAGCCATCGGCGTCGGGACGTTGGTGCTCGCGCTGACGATGTGGTTCGGGTTCCTGTCCGCGCGCACCGATCCCGTGGTCGCAACGTCGCTCATTGCCGTCGGTCTGGTCATGGCGATGTACGCCGTCGCCGGGTTCTCGAGGGTTGAAGATCCGTTCACGGTTGGGTTCAAGGCTGCACTGTTCGCCCTCATCACCGGAGTAGGGCTGCTCATCGCCTATCAGATCACCGGCAACGCTTCGTTCGTGATCGCCGCCCCGGTCGCCAGTGCCGGGGTCGGGGGTTCCTTCGCTCTCGTGCCGATCGGTGAACGCGCCCGCGGAACCCTCCGTCAGGCTGCAGCAATCCTGGCCGCGTTGGTCATGACCTACCTCTTTCGTGTCGATGACGTGCTCTACGCAATCATCTCGCCTCTCGTCGCGCTGCCCATCCTTGGGATTGCGGACCGATTCTTCGAACGTGGCAAGGAAGTCGTCGATGAGGATCCGTCGGCCGACAGCCAAACCAGCGAGTGAGAGTCGGCACCCGCCTAGTCTCACCCCGGGTGAGATCGGTATCGGCGTTTTCACCGGGCGAATCGAAGTAGCGGAGGCGAGCGAATGACTGACATGACACCTTTGTCCGAGGCGGATCCGACGCTTGCGGCTCTGATCCGGGACGATGTCGATCGTCAACGCTCGAAGATCCAGCTGATCGCATCCGAGAACTTCGTGTCATACGCGATGATGCAAGCATCCGGTTCCGTGTTGGCCAACAAGTACTCGGAGGGCTATCCGGGCCGCAGGTACTACGAGGGGTGTGAGGTTGTCGACGCCGTGGAGACGCTGGCGATCGATCGTGCAAAGGCCCTCTTCGGTGCCGATCATGCAAACGTACAGTCGCACTCGGGTTCCCAGGCGAACATGGCGGCCTACCTCGCGGTGCTCGATCCTGGCGACACGATCCTCGGCATGCGGTTGGACCAGGGCGGCCACCTCACACACGGATCACCCGTCAATTTCTCCGGCCAGCTCTTCAACTTCGTCGCGTACGGACTCGACGAGGAGACCGAGCTGATCGATTTCGACAACGTACGTGCCCTTGCGCTCGAGCATCGACCGAAACTGATCGTCGCCGGCTACTCGTCGTACTCACGGATCATCGACTGGGCGAAGTTCCGCGAGATCGCCGATGAAGTCGGTGCGCTGCTCCTCGTGGACATCGCGCACATCATCGGGTTGGTGGCTGGGGGAGTGCACCCGAGTCCGGTGCCACACGCTGACATCGTGACGGCGACGACGCACAAGGCGTTGCGCGGTCCACGCGGTGGGCTCATTCTGTGCCGAGAAGAGCACGCGAAGGCAATCGACAAGGCTGTGTTCCCATACGCCCAGGGCGGAGCGATCAATCATCAGATCGCAGGGAAGGCGCTCTGCTTCAAGCAGGCGGCGACGCCTGAGTTCGCGGCGTACGCGACCCAGATCATCCGTAATGCATCGGTGCTTGCGGACACCATGACGACGGCGGGTGCCCGGATCGTGTCCGGCGGGACCGAGAACCACATGTTTCTCACCGACCTCAGGTCGATCGACGAGGACCTGTCCGGCAAGGAAGCCGCAACGCTGCTCGACGAGATGGGGGTCACCCTCAACCGCAACTCGATTCCGTTCGACCCCCGGTCACCATTTGTCACATCCGGGATCCGCATCGGGACTCCATCGGTCACCACCGCCGGGATGATGCAGGAGCAGATGATCACTCTCGGGACCGCCATCGTCGAGATCCTGCGGAAGCGGAACGACGCCAACGTTCTCGACCAACTGCGCACGAGCGTCGCCGAGCTTGCCGACGCTTTCCCCGCGTACCCTGCAGATTTCAACGGACACGTCTGACTGATCGCGGTCACAGCCCCGGAGCCCTACGTCAGATATCCGTGGCTCGATACCCCTGCAGAACAACCGGTTTTCGC
>CAYTWC010000163.1:0-426 GCA_964441975.1 uncultured Acidimicrobiaceae bacterium
GAACGCGGTGATCTCCTTCTGACGGATGGGGACAGTGACGGAATCGACCGCGTGGAAGTCGCCGTAGAACACGTCGACGTTGTCGAGTTCGATGATGACCTCGTTGGCGTCGTCGGGGGTGCCGCCGGTCACGCGTGGACGGTCGGTCACCTGGATGTGTTCGGTCGGTTCGACCGCCGTGTCATTGGAGACCTCGGTCTCGGTATCGGTATCGCCTACGACGTCGATGCTATCTGTCATGGTTCACCACTTCTTCTCAGTTCGATTTCTCAGCCAGATCGCCGCACCATTCAGGATGAAGAGGACAACGAGAAGGACGACGATGGCAGCAGGTGCGAGTGTCTCGGCGAACTCCGGCTGGGTCTGTCTCGACCACGAGAACACGATGACCGGCAGTGCCGTGTACGCACCGGTCAACTGATCGAG
>CAYTWC010000163.1:436-4970 GCA_964441975.1 uncultured Acidimicrobiaceae bacterium
AGGAATGACGCGTCCCCCGCGGGGGCGAAGTAGCCGGTTGCGACTCCGATGACGAGTAGGGGAGCGGTCTCGCCGATTGCCCTTGCGAGTGTGAGGACGGTACCGGTGAGGATGCCAGGGAGTGCCACTGGCATCACGTGGGACCGGATGACCTCCCACTTCGTTCCGCCGACCCCGAAGCCCGCTTCGCGGATCGAGTTGGGTACTGCCCTGATGGCTTCGCTCGACGTGATGATGACGATCGGGAGTACAAGCGCTGACATCGTGATGCCTGCTGCAATGACATTCTTTCCACCCGTGGATCCACCGAGGCCGATCATCCGTACCAGCGGCACGAACATGGCGAGACCGAGTAGACCGTAGACGATCGACGGGACACCGGCGAGGTTCCGAACGGTGGTGTCGAGGAACCGATTGAAGCGGGTCGCAGCGGCGTACTCCTCAAGGTAGATGGCAGCGGAGATACCGATCGGGAACGCCAGCAGCACGACGATCATGGCGATGATGAGCGAACCGATGATGCCGGTGAACACGCCCGCCGTTTCAGGGTTCAGGCTGAGACCGTCGGTCACGAACGACAGCCCACGTTCCTGGAAAGTCGGAACTGCGTCGATCACGATGTCAGCCAGGAGCACGAAGAGGATCACGAGGGTCGTGAGAAGTAAGAGGAGAAGAGCGATGGAGAACGCCGTCGACTTCCACTGCACCTTCGAACGGCGGATCGCCTTCTCGACGTCAGCGGTGGTGGCGTCCCTACGGTCCTTGAGGCCGAGTGACATCAGTACAGCTCCCGATACTTGCGGACGAACCGGTTGCTGAGACTGTTGAGACCGAGTGTTATGAGGAACAAGAGGAGACCGACGAAGAACAGGCTCTGGAACGCAAGTCCCTCGCCGGCGATCTGATCTGACCCGGTGGCGAGGGATGCGATCGCGGCGGTCATGGTCTGGCCCGGGTCGAGCGGATTCCACGTCCTGAGTGCGCCGCCGACGGCACCGGCTGCCATGAAGACGATCATCGTCTCGCCGATGGCCCGAGACAGCGCAAGAATCATCGAAGCAACGATCCCTGAGAGTGCGGCTGGAAAGACGACTTTGCGGACGGTGGTTGCGCGGTCGGCGCCGATCCCATACGAGGCCTCACGGAGTTCCTTGGGAACGGACCGCATGGCGTCCTCGGAAACCGTTGCGATGAGGGGAGTGATGAGGACGCCGACACCGAGGCCGGCGGCCATCATCGTGAACGGCTTTGCGGACGCGAAGATTCGGCTGACGACCTCGGGCCCGATGAATGTGAGAGCCCAGAAGCCGAGGACGACCGACGGGATACCGGCGAGAACCTCGATGGTCGGCTTGAGCCAACTGCGCGCGCGAGGTGAGGCGTATTCGGCGAGGTACGAGGCGGCCCCGAGGCCGAGCGGTATCGCCACGAGCATGCCGATCCCTGCGATGATCGACGTGGCGATGATGAGTGTCGGGATGTCGTAGAGGCCCCGACGCGGGAACCAACCGACTGTGAAGAGTTCACTGAGGTCGACCTGCGAGAGGAACGACCAAGCCTCACCTGCGAGGGACGCCACGATCGCGATGCTGATGGCGATCGAGGTGAATCCGGCGAGGACGAAGACAGACTTGACACGACGCTCGCGACCGCGACGTTTCGGGTCGCCTGCGAGATCTTCAACGGTGAGCGGCTGTGTCATGGTGTTTCCAGACTAACGAGTGGCGGTGAGCCGGGGGCTGGCTTGAACAACCCCCGGCTCACTGGTGGCCTTGCTATCCGTTGTCCTGTACGCCGGTGACCTGGTTGGCCCAGATCTCCCGGACAGGCCCGTAGTCGGCAAGTCGGACGTATCCGGCTTGATCGATGTTTGCGAGACCTTCGTCGGACAGGTAGAAGTCGACGTAGGCCGACAGCGCCGGGTTCTCGTCAGCCTTCGCCTTGTTGACATAGATGAACAGTGGGCGAGCGATCGGGTACGAGCCGTCTGCGATCGTCTCCGGAGTCGGTGCGACGCATCCGTCACCACCGTCGACCTCGAGTGCTGCGACCTTGTCCTCGTTGGCGACGTAGAAGGCGTAGCCGACCCATCCGAGCGAGGTGTCGGAACCCGAGATTCCCTCGATGATGATGTTGTCGTTGGCCGATGCCGTGTAGTCAGGTCGGGTCGCCGCATCCTGGCCACGCTCATCGGCGGTGTCTTCAAGGACGATTTCGACGAATGAGTCGTAGGTTCCCGATTCCTCACCCGGGGCAGTCACCACGAGGTCGGCATCCGGGTACGGAGCGTTTGTACCTTCGAGCTCACCGGCGAGTCCGTCTGCATCTGCCCAGGTCGAGAATCCGGTCGATTCCGGACCGAGGAGGGCGTACAGGTCGTTGAAGCTCACGCACGAGACCTCGTTGTTGTTGACCGAGGTCAGCACCGAGAGCCCGTCGATTGCGAACAGGAGCTCGATGAACTCGATACCCGCTGCCTCACAGTCAGCCGCTTCCTCTTCCTTGATCGCTCGTGAAGCGTCGGAGATGTCGGTCTCCCCGGCACAGAACTGCGCGAACCCGTCACCGGTACCGGGACCTTCGACTGAGATGCCGACTTCGTCGTGCAACTCACGGAACGCTTCGGCGTTGAGGGCCGATACGGGCTCGACCGTCGACGACCCTGAGATCATCACAGAACCTGTCAGCATGTCGCCGCTGTCACCGGACCCGGCGGTCGTCGTGGTTGTGTCGTCCGAGGACGAGCTGCAAGCCGCAACAAACAGCGCGATCGCTGCGAGCAAGGCGGCAAGTCGTGTCATCTTTTTCATTCGTTTCCTTCCTAGCGGATCTCGAACCGGGCGGTCGTGCCGACCAGGTGCAAGCTTCGGTCGGAAAGCTACGAAGCGAACGTGAAGCGAACCCATCCGGATGGTGAACTGGAAGTGAACTCTCAGGATTTCCCGCCCATCAGGGTTCCGGTGGTTGTTCCGTTTCCTATCCTCGCCCCATGACCGCAACCCTCATCACCGTCGGCGTCATCGCGATCGCGACGATCGTCACGGTCGTCGCGGTACGTCGCTCCGACCATCTGCAGCGAACGCTGAACTCGGTCGCGGCGGCCGCCGGCACCGAGACCTCCGACGTCGAGCTGGTCAAGGCGGTCCGGGATCTGTCGCGCCGCGCCGAGGAGTCGGGACGGATGGGGGACGCCTACCTTGCGGCGATCGACGGGGCACCGACCGGCATCGTGATGCTCACGGGAAGCGGTCAGGTCGTGTATGCCAACTCGGCGGCCCAGCGGTTCATCGATCAGACGGGCGACCGGGCGATCCTGCGGACGCGCGTGTCGAGCATCGCACGGCAGGTCGTCAGCTCGGGAGAGACCGAGCAGGTCGAGGTCGACATGCACGACCCGGCCCGTCTCGTACTGCTCCTCACGGCCGTACCGATCGCCGACGCCGAGGACACGGCGATCGCAGTGACCGTCCATGTAGAGGATCTGTCCGCCCGCAGGAGAGTCGATGCGATGCGTGCGGACTTCGTCACGAACGCCAGTCACGAGCTCAAGACGCCGATCGGCGCCCTGTCGTTGCTCGCGGAGACGTTGTCATTCACGACCGATGAATCCAAGCGCGTGATCCTTGCCGAACAGCTGGCATCTGAGGCCGCACGCATGTCAAACGTGGTGGACGACATCCTCACGCTGGCGCGGACCGAATCGATGACCACGGAGTACTCGCCCGTCGCAGTGGCAGCGTTGCTCGATGAGGTCGCCACGAACACCAGACCCACGGCCGAGGCAAGCGGGATAGAGCTCGTGCGGGGTGATGTGACCGATGCCGTCGTGTCCGGCGATCCGGTCGAGCTCGCATCCGCCTTCCGGAATCTTGTCTTGAACGCCATCACCTATACCGCTGCCAAGGGCGCGTCCGGCGGCATCGTCACGTATCGCACAGACATTCGCGACACACAGATCTGCATCGAAGTCGAAGACACGGGTATCGGGTTCCCGACGAAGTATGAGCGTCGGATCTTCGAGCGGTTCTTTCGCGTGGACCAGGCACGCGGTCGGCAATCCGGCGGAACCGGTCTCGGGCTTTCAATCGTCAAGAATGTCGCGGTCGCACATGGTGGAAGCGTCTCAGCCACATCCGAGGTCGGAGTCGGGAGCGTGTTCACGCTGTGTCTGCCGGTGGCATCGGGCGGTGGATCGTGAAGGTGCTGATCGTCGAGGACGAGGTCGCGTACGTCGAGGCTCTGAGGATCGCGCTCGATGCCGAAGGGATCGACACGGTCGCGGCGCTCGACGGGCGTGAGGCCATCAAGGCGGCCCGCGCTGACCGGTTCGACGTGATTCTCCTCGACCTCATGTTGCCGTCCGTCGGTGGGCTCGACGTGCTGCGTGCGGTGCGTGAGAACTCTCAGGTTCCCGTCATCGTCGTGTCGGCAAAGGATTCGGAAGCCGATGTCGTTTCCGCTCTCGAACTCGGTGCTGACGACTATCTCACGAAACCATATTCGGTGCGTGAACTGCTTGCGCGGATCAACGCAG
>CAYTWC010000164.1:0-4965 GCA_964441975.1 uncultured Acidimicrobiaceae bacterium
CCGACATTCGTCACGACGTAGGAGAAGTCGAACGTATCACCGACGGTGACGTTGCCTGACGTGTCGACATCGTTGGAGCCCTCGAAGGTCGAGACGACTGCGATCTCGCATGTGAAGTTGAATGCGACGAGATCGACGAGGTTGCCGACACTTCCCGTGTCCACAGGTTCGAGTACGAACCGGGTCGTCGTCTGGTCGGCGGGAACGGTGTACGTGTCACCGTACTTGACGAACGCCGCCGTACCGGTGGTGAATTGTCCTTCGTTGGTCTGCGCCGAAGGCGACCCGATGTTGACACGGACGGTGTCGTCATCGACACGGCCTCTGTGGTAGAAGCTCCATGCAAGGACGTCACCGGGAAGCGTCGGGATCTCCTGCCAATTGGCGGCGCTGTGGTTGCCCTGGAGTTCGGACAGTTGGTCGCCGTCCGGAGCGACGGCACCGTTGAAACCCGATTGCCAGATCTCGATGCCGGCGTCTGCGGACGTCCACCCCGGGGTCGGGACGATCGACCAGTCGGATTCGATGACCGGTTGTTCGAACGAGAGGTTGGTCCCACGGCTGCAGTCGACCGGAGCCGCCTGAGCCTCGGAGGGGATCGCAACGATTCCGGCGAAGCTTGCTGCAAGCAGTGCCAGCGCCAGCACGATGCGGATTGACCTGTGAAGTGTGTTGGTGTGTGTCATATTCACAACTTCGACCCGTGACTACTCACCCTTGAAAGTCATTGATTGGCGCACTAGGTAACTAGTTACCCATGTACCATACAGGGCCCTAGTCACAGGCCGAATCGGTGGCGTCGACAGAGGTCGAATTCAGGCGATACCATCGACGATCGTGACCACTCAAGCACACGGCCCGACGCGAGGGATGGGGACAATCGCACGCCTGGTTCGGGCCGCCGTCGGGGTCGCAATCCTCGTCTCGCTCGTCGTGGCGTTCGCTGATGCGGCAGGAACCGAGACCTTCAGCGCCCTCAACTACTTCTCGTATTTCACGATCCTGTCGAACGTTCTTGCGATGGTCCTGATGCTCGGTCAGGCATTCTGGCCGGAGTGGATGCAAAGAAACGGTTCGGTACGCGGAGCGATCACGCTCTACATGACGGTGACACTGCTCGTGTATGCGTTCATCCTTCGGCCCCTCGGAGCCGACGTCGGCGAGTACCGGATCTGGGTCGACTTCATCCAGCACACCGCGGCACCGGTGGCGTTGATCCAGGACTGGTTCCTGTTCCCACCCCGTCGCGTCTTCCCACCGGCTGAGGTGGCCAAGTGGCTCGTGTTCCCGATCGTGTACCTGACCTACAGCCTCATCCGCGGTCCGATCGTCGACTGGTATCCGTACCCGTTCCTCGATCCTCGGCTCGACGGCGGCTACGGCCGTGTCACAGCCTTCACCGTCGTGATACTCATTCTCTTCATCGGACTCGCAAGCCTGATCCGATGGTGGCCCGGATACGCATCCCAGGACGCGACGGATTAGGCATCTCGAATTTGCCGAGCCGGCGACGCTTCCCCTAGCTGCCGCGCTGGTCGATCGTGCCCGAGTCGGTCGGTGGGAGGCGCTCGCGCCCTTCCTTGACACCGACGACGGTGAGGCCGGAGACTCCGATACCGGCTGCGGCTACCGCTGCAAGTCCGGGGAGCGCGTCCCCGTTGACGAATACACCGCCAAGGAGCGGTCCGAGCGACCGATCGGCCGCCATGATGCCCTGACCGTCACCCGCACGTTCTGACGGTTCCAGCGACCGATCGACGAGCATCTGGAGGACGCCGGGCACGGCCATCCAGAACGCAAACCCCCACCAGAACATGCCGACGTAGAACAACGCGGGTGGACCGAACACAGTCATCAGAGCTCCGACTCCGATCGAGGCCATGAACCAGCCGGGGTGCCGATGGCGTGTTGACAGTCGCGCTCCCACAAGACCGCCGAAAGCGTTGAGGCTGAACGCTATCGACGCGGCCAACGGCGTCAGCCCGTGGATGTCCCGGGCGATGATCGACTCGTTGATGAACAGAGCCGAACCGAAGAAGGTAAGACCGGCAAGCGCGAGCAACAGCACACGATTCGACCTCGACGCCGAGATCACACCCTTCTTCCTCCGTTTCCCCGAGACGGGTGCGATCAACACGATGGCGGGGATCGTGACGACGGCGAGAAAGAGATAGACCGGCTGATCCCCACGTTCGGACAGGAGCGACAACACCGGCGCCGCAACAAGGGCGGCGATCGGACCGGTCGCCGCGATCGATGGCATCGAATCCTTGCGCTGCATCGCGTTGCTCCAGGTCAACCATGTGAGCATCCCCGCCGCTGCTCCGGCTGCTCCCCGGAACACCACCAGAACGGCGAAGTGCCCGCTGAGCACACTGAAGACGTTGAAGAGAGCAAGGAGGAACGAACCGAGCCGCACCAGTTTTCCGTTTGGGCGCAGATACCGCGGGCAGAGAAAGCTCGCCGCGGCGAACGTGCTCACCTGTGCAACCGACACGAGCCCGGCGAGGCCCTCCGACACCGTGAAGCGTTCTGCGATCGGTGCGATGAGAAACGGCGTGGCGGCGAACATCATCGTCACCGCCGCAGTCGAAGCGATCAGGGCGAACGGCGCACCAGTGCGGCCGCCATAGAGGATTCTTGATGGAACGTTCACGCAACCCGATTATGCCGCGGTCCTACGCCGTCGCGTCCGACCCGCTGACAAGAATCGGTCTACTCAAGACGGCTACGGCTCAGTTCGGATCAACGACCGCGGCCCACATCACGTCAGCGTCCACAGCGGGAGATCGCTTCCGGCCGAAGTCCACGACCATCGCATGAGTGGGGTTGGCGGGCCACGAGAGCAACACCACCGTGCACACCGCCCCGAGGGCGTACATCGGATAGCCCCCGCCGAGGAAGAAGCACACGAACGCCGACAAGGTCGGAACGGTCGCCACCGCCGACATGACGGTGGCATAGCTCAGGAACTGCGGGATGAGGTCGGCTTGGGCCTCGGGTGCGGCAAGGGGGCCGTAGCGGATGCGAAACAGGAGTGTTCCTGCAGCGATCGCCGTCCCTCCCACGATCGCTCCCGTGAGCAGATAGTCGGTCTCGTTCGGCGCGCCGAACACCGTGAGGGCCAGCCCGAGAACCACCGCCGTGACCACCGGTGCGAGTACAGCGGCGCGAGCCGCAGTGATTGCCGGCCGCACGGCGACGAGCTGCCTTCGCAGGAACAGCGCCTTCGGAATGTGTGAAAACGCGGGTGTCCACCCTGGGTCGGTCTGCATCGGGTCAGCATACGCCCCTGGGACCGCACCTCCGGGTTCGCCGATGAGGTACACGATGACTCGGGATCCCGAAACGAATCATCACGCTATGGTTCATCCCACGCCGCCCAGGGGAAACGATGACAGACAACAACTGAGAAGCCATGTCTTTCTCCGAGCGATCCCCTCGATCGTTCGTCCAACCCGTTGGAGTTGTTCGATGCCTGCCATCCACCTAGCAAACCTTTCATTTTCCTATTCCGCCGCTGTCCCGATCCTGTCGGATGCGTCGTTCGATCTCGGTCCGGGCTGGACCGGCCTCGTCGGTGCGAACGGTGCGGGCAAGTCGACGTTGTTGTCGTTGATAACCGGCGACCTGACACCGAGTGACGGTTTGATCGACATCGATCCGTCCGACGCGCTCGTCGTGCTGTGCGAACAGCGGGTCGACGACGCGACCGATGCCATTGAACTCTTCGCACGTTCGTGGGACCCCGAGTCCTACAGACTCAGGACCCGCCTCGAGCTCGACCCGATGGCGATCGAACGTTGGGAAACGCTGTCACCCGGTCAACGAAAGCGCTGGCAGGTCGGTGCTGCGTTGGATCGACGACCCGACGTCCTCCTCCTTGACGAGCCGACCAACCACCTCGACGCCGAAGCACGAACGCTTCTGATCGAGGCACTCGCATCGTTCACCGGGCTCGGCATCGTCGTGTCGCACGACCGTGCTTTGCTCGAAGAGCTCACCTCAAAGACGATCCGGGTACACGACGCGACGGCAGAGTTGTGGAGCGGTTCGTACTCGGCCGCCAAGGCTGGCTGGGAGGCTCAACACGCTGAGGCCGTACAGAACCTCGATCGGATGCGATCCGAGCAAGCGAAACTCGAACGGCGCCTCGACGAGCAACGCAGGAAGTCGCTCGAGAAGGACGCCAAACGTCAGAAGGAACGGCGGTCGGCCGGCAAACACGACTTGGATACACGCGGGACCGCAGCGTCGTACAAACACGAACGCGGACAGAAGACCGGTGCCCAGACCGTGTCATCGATGACAAAGCGACTCGACGATGTCGGACGCACCATCGGGGCATCGCGCATCTCGAAGGACCTCGGTGGGTCCATCTCATTCGCCCATCAGCGTGCGGACAAGGAGTTCCTCGTCCGATACCGGGGACCCGTCGGCGCCGGAGAACGGACCCTGTTCGATGTCGATCTGGCCGTTCGGCGAACCGACCGCATCCGGCTCGCCGGACCGAACGGCTCCGGCAAGACATCGTTGATCAACACCCTGATCGGGAACCTGGCGATTCCGAAGGATCGTGTGCTCATGCTTGACCAGGAGATCACCGCCACGGAGGGCGAACGTTGGTTGGAGGACATCCGGGCCATGGACCCTGTAACACGCGGCAGTGTCTTGTCGATCGTGGCGACGCTCGGCGCGGACCCAGCAGCACTCCTCGAGTCGGCGATGCCGTCGCCGGGAGAGATCCGCAAGGTCGCGCTTGCTGTCGGTCTCGGAACCGCCAAGTGGCTCCTCGTGCTCGACGAACCGACGAACCATCTCGACCTACCTTCGGTCGAACGGATCCAGGAGGCCCTGACCGCCTACGAGGGTGCGCTCCTCTTGGTGACCCACGACGACGACCTCGCAGCGGCGACGACCACCACAACCTGGACCGTCACCCCATCAGGCGTGGTGATCTGACTC
>CAYTWC010000165.1:0-4949 GCA_964441975.1 uncultured Acidimicrobiaceae bacterium
TGTTGCTATGCGCTGTCGGAGATCGCGTTCAGCGCGACCCGGATGTCCTGGAGCTCGTCTCTGAAGTCAACTCTGGCGGCATGGGTGCCATTGAGAAGACCCCGGTTCTTCGCGAGTTGGATACCGGACTCGTACAGCGTCGTCGTGACGGCCTCCTGGCTGCGAATCTGACCCCGGGCGTACATCTGATCGCCAAGCTGGAGGCACCGCTTCGCAAGGTCAGCCGGCTCGATGGCATCGTTCCCTCCGAGGGCGATCGCTTCGGCGACGACCAGGTACGCCTCGAGGAATGGTCGCAACACGATGGGACTCTTGGCCGGGTACATCGCGGCGACGTTCACGACTACCGGCTCCCCGGGTGTCCTGTCGCCGATCCTGTAGCGGTTGATCTCCTCGAGGATCTCGGATTCGAACTCGCTCGTGGGGGAGAAGAAGAACTCGAACTTGAGGAGGTCCCTGAGTTCGACTGCCCTGGCGATCACCGAGTCTTCATCCATCTCGTCGGATTCGAACCCGAGGGCGAGCGCGATTTCAGCGATCGCCATCGGGACGAAGAAGTGGATGATGGTGTTGCGATAGTACGCGGCTGCGAGGTGCTGGTCGTGGGAGATCGTGTAGACGCGCGTTGTGAGGCCGTCGGTTCTGGTCACCACCTTGTTGGCTACCAGCTGCTCAAGTGCCGCGCTCGCCTGTTCCGGTGTCGTCATCGACAGGGTGCCGGCGACCGGGAGGTCCCGTTCGTGGACGAACTCGAGGAAGGGAGCGAGTACCTCGACCGTCTCCGCGGGTGTGAAACCGTGCTCGGGTTGTGACAGGAGCGCCATCGTCACAAGGCTGATCGGTGTGATCGGGGTGACGTCGTTGATCCGCGTGGAGACATCGAAAGCGATCTTCGGGAGAGCGAGACGTCCGTCGCCGACCTCGAGATCGGTGTTCCTCCCGAGATGGTCTGAGAGCCGCAGGGTCTCGCCGAACCGGATGTAGATCGCGCCGTTGCGGCTGCGGAGGCCCGAAATGAACTTGATCGCCCACAGGAACGACTCCTTCTCCTTCTTCTTGCCCCGTTGCTCCGCGGTGTAGGCCGATACGTCGGTGATTTGGTCATACATGATCGACACGGGCACGAGCACGACATCGTCGGTGATGCCTCGTTGATAGGAATCGGCGACGTAGGCGAGAAGGCCGAGGCGCGGCTCACGCAGCTTCCCCGACCGCGATCTGCCACCCTCGACATACCACTCGAGCGCAAACCTCTTTTCGAGGAGGTAGTCGAGGTATTGCTTCAGGACGAACTTGTACGGCTCGTTGTTCTTGAACTCCCTGCGGATGAAGAAGATCCCGGCGCGCCGCAGCAAGGGGCCTATGAGGAAGAAGTTCATGTTGATCCCGCCGGCCGTGTGATTGAGCGGGAGTTCGTTTTCGTAGAGGACGTGTTGGAAGACGAGATGGTCGAAGTTCGACTTGTGTGACGGGAGGAAAACGAGCGGCGTTTGGTCGGCGATGCCGTAGATCTCGTGGAGATGTTCCGCGGAATAGTCGACGTCCTGATGCGCGGTTCTGATCATGGTCGACGTGATGGCGTTGACGAGGTCGATCACGTACGGTGAGTGCTGTGCTGCGATCTCCTTTAGATACCGCCCCGTTCGTTGTCGCATTCTCTGATCGGTGCGGTTCTCCGAGCGGGCGAGCCGTTCGATGCCTGCTTGGAATGGCCGGCTCCAGAAGAGGTCCTCGTTGAGGAATCGCGGCACTTTGTACCGAAGGCCACGCAGCGTGCGTTCCGCCCGCTCGAGCGCGAGCCACGCCTGCAGTGCGACGAACTCACTCAGTGTCGTTCCGTCAGCCGGAGAGCGGCCGACGGGTTCGGTCCAGCGCTTCTCGAGTTCGCTGCGTCGTGCCGGTTCACCGACCACGATCCGGATTCGGTCGGGGTAGCGGACTTTGATGAAGTGCTGCCACAGGAGGTTCGGGTCTCGTGGATCTCCCGGCACCAATACATCCCGGAGGCTCACGCGGCGGACGCCATCGCGCTTGTCAGCGAGCCACACGACACGGAGAGGAACGCACAACGGGTCGTCGTGCTCGTGGAGCCGTTCGCCGATGGCAGGATCGACATTGGTGAAGCGCCGGTGACGACGTGACGCGGGGAGTCTGAGTCGCGTCAGCGACGCCGTGAGGGATGATTCGACCCGGTCGAGGTAGGAATCGAGCAGTTCGGCTTCGAGTTCCGATGATGCATCGACGAGCGCGACGAACGGCCCGATGTCGTCAGGCCACTCGGGGTTCCGGTGTTTACGCTCGATCTCGGTATTCATCCGTCGGAGGCGGTCTCCTTCCCCGACGAAGTCTTGGCGTCAGGGAGCAGATCGCTCACGGCATCGAGCGTCTTGGAAATGGCTGCACCGGCTGCTCCGGCGACCGCACCGACCGCTTGGCTGGCACCGGCGGCGGCGGTTCCCGAAGCCGATGATGCCTTTTCGCTTGCGACGGAGGCGCCCTGTGAGAGCACCACGGTGATCTGGTTGACGAGGTCGTCGGGGAGGTTCTCCCTGAAGAAGTCGGTGACCATGGTCACGACCTCGAGCACCTTCTCGGGGGATAGACCGGTCTTCTCTTGGATCTGAGCGATGAGATCGTTCATGGTGTTCCTCTCGATTCGGGACGAACTCATCCTACTGAACCGGCTTCACCGACCGGGAGTGGTGGGTCAGCCCCAACCCAACTCGTGCAGGCGATCGTCGTCGATACCGAGATGGTGGGCGAGCTCATGGAGCACCGTCTTGCGGATCTCCGCCTTCAGCTCGTCGTCGGGAAGGCCGAGGTCCATGTGCGGTTTGTAGAAGATCGTGATCTGGTCCGGCGAGACCGCAAAGTAGTCGACGCCCCGTTCTGCGAGGGAGACTCCCTCATACAGTCCGAGAAGGTTCGTACCACTCGGATCCTGCTCAACGGTCGGTGCTCGGTCGACCACCACCACGAGGTTGTCGATCTTGGCTTTCACCCATGGAGGGAGTTCGGCAAGAGTGCGGTCGACCGTCGACTCGAATGTCTCCAGATTCATCGCAACAGCCTACGCCATCGACATCGCGGCGAAGTCGCCGCTTCGCCTCCCGGCACCGTAGAATCCGAGCCCCGACACCAGGCTCCCTGTTGTCCACGGGCGATTAGCTCAGCGGTACGAGCGCTGCATTCACACTGCAGAGGTCACTGGTTCGATCCCAGTATCGCCCACTCACAGTGTCGCACCTCCATAATCACCGATGCGACCGCTGTGTGTAGGCCCAAGATCGGTTTCGCGTTCACGACTCTTGGACTCGCGTGATTGGTACGTGAAAGCTCGGTTGATGTCGATACTTTCGGTTCGATCCCAGTATCGCCCACCACTGGTTTGCACGTCGATAACCACCGATTCCTATGATGTCCGTCGGCTGGGTTCCGTTGGGCTTTCACGACTCTTGGACTCGCGTGGTTGCAAGGTGAACGCTTGGTATGCGTCGATACTTTCGGTTCGATCCCAGTATCGCCCACCACTGGTTTGCACCTCGATAATCACCGATGCGACCGCTGTGTGTGGGTCCAAGATTGGTTTGGCTTTCACGACTCTTGGGCTCGCGTGGTTGTAAGGTGAAAGCTCGGTTGATGTCGATACTTTCGGTTCGATCCCAGTATCGCCCACTCACGGTGTCGCACCTCAATAGTCACCGATTTCTATGAATGTCCGTCGGCAGGATTCCGTTGGTACTGAGTACTGAGTACTGCGTCGTGCGCAGCGCTGGCGTATATCTCAGCGAGCTTCGAGCGGGGTGAGATTCAGACGGGCGTAGGCGAGGTAGATCATCACGATTGCGATCACGATGTTCGTCACGATGTTCTGTGCTTCTCCGCGACCCAGGTGATAGACAGCGGCGGCGACCATCACGAGGGCGAGTCCGGCGGCGGCTACGACGGTCAGGGCAGGCTTGATCCGGGTGAGCCCGGGCAGGATGAGTCCGAGCCCACCGAGGATCTCCGCGGTACCGCTGATGTAGTGAAGGGTGTCGTTGAGGTCGTACATCCATTCCATCGGCGCCGGAAGGCCGTCCGGCACGACGAAGTGCATGATCCCGATCGCGATGAAGTAGATCCCGAAGACGATCTGGATTGCCCACAAGAACCCGTTCGATTTCAACATGTCTCGATCCTACATGTCGATCGGATGGCGTGTCGTGGCGGTGCCAGGATCCTGTTGGTCGGTCCGGTCGGACGATGCCAGGCAGTCCCGGTGTAGCGTGCGGTGATGGAATCGAACCGTACGGTGTGGTTGTGGATGGTCGGTGGCGTTCTCCTCGGCATCGCCGGGCTGCTCGTCACGTACTACCTCATGAGCAACGAGTTCGATCTGTTCAAGGTCACAACGGCCGGCGATGACATTCCCGGGTTGGACTGTGGGACACCGCTTGACCATCCCGACTGGGAGACGGGACACCCGTGTCACGGGACGATGAACCGTCAGTTCGCTGCCGCGGCTGTGTTCGGGCTGGCGAGCATCGGGTTGGCGATCGGGTCGGTCGTATCCGGCGTCAGACGACTGTCAGCCGGAGAGGACGACGAGCCGGAAGAGGGCTCCGACGAGGCCAATTGAGCGTTATCGTTGCGCCGAACGATGCGAATCCCGCATCGGGTTCGGTTGGTCGGCAGTCGCTCGACCCCAACAGAAAGCGTGGTGCGATCCATCATGCACGAGGAACTCGAACGGTTCGCTGAGATCGATGCGGCGATCGCGAAAGCATGTAGCTCGATCCGTGTCCTCAAGTATCTGACCTGGCCCGAGCACCATATGGTGGCGTTTCTCGACGGGTGGCGAGCTGGCTCGCCGAAGCTCCCCGACGTCGTCTCCGAACCGATCGATCAATCGGTGAAAGTCGAGACCCTGACGGACCTCATGGCGAAATGCGACCGCTCCCATCCGA
>CAYTWC010000166.1:0-4930 GCA_964441975.1 uncultured Acidimicrobiaceae bacterium
CCAAGTTCCTTCCCGACAAACCGAGGGTGTACGGGGGTCAGGCGAAAGGCGCCCAGGAGGCGCACGAGGCGATCCGGCCGGCAGGAGACCGATTCCAGGACATGGATGCGGCAGCCAGCCAGTTCGGTCCGACCTCGGACGCCACCCGCCTGTACGAACTCATCTGGATGCGGACCGTCGCCTCGCAGATGAAGGACGCCACCGGTGAGAGCCTCGCGGTGACGATCGCCGCCGACACCCTCGATGGAGAGTCGTGCGAGTTCCGTGCGAGCGGTCGCACGATCACGTTTGCCGGGTTCCTCAGAGCGTACGTCGAGGGTCGTGACGACCCCGAGGCCGCGCTCGACGATCAGGAGACCCATCTGCCCGAGATGAACGAGGGCGACTCGTTGGTCGCAACGGCGCTCGAACCAAGCGAACACGAGACGAAGCCGCCGGCACGATACACGGAGGCGTCGCTGGTCAAGCGTCTCGAAGAGCTTGGTATCGGTCGGCCATCGACGTACGCGTCGATCATCTCCACCATCCTCGACCGTGAGTACGCGTTCAAACAGGGCACGGCACTCGTGCCGACTTGGCGGGCGTTCGGCGTCGTCGGATTGCTCGAGCAGTACTTCGCCGACTACGTGGACTACGACTTCACCGCTCGCATGGAGCAGGACCTCGATCGCATAGCGTCCGGTGACCAGGACATGGTGCCCTACCTCAAGAAGTTCTACCTCGGGAACGGCTCGCCCGGTCTCGTCGAGATGGTGTCCGAAGATGCGCTCGAACGCATCGACCCTGCCGCTGTCAACTCGTTCCGCATCGGTGAGGACCCCGACGGCGAGCCGATCGTTGCCCGGTCCGGCCAATACGGTCCGTATCTCCAGCGAGGCGAGGACCGCGCATCCATACCACCGGACATGGCCCCCGACGAGCTGACCGTCGACAAGGCCATCGAATTGTTGTCAGCACCCAAGAACGAACGTCCGCTAGGAACCGACCCTGAGACAGGCCTCGAGGTGTTCCTCAAGACGGGACGGTTCGGCCCGTACATCCAGCTCGGCGAATTCACCGAAGGTGGCGAGAAGCCGAAGATGGCGTCTGTGTTCAAATCGATGGACCCAGCCGAGGTCGACCTGGATCAGGCACTCAAGCTACTGACCATCCCTCGTGAACTCGGACCTCATCCCGAAGATGGTGAGCCTGTCTTCGCCAAGAACGGCCCACACGGTCCGTACGTCAACTGGGGCAAGGAGAACCGATCGATCGAGGATGAGGACGCTCTGCTCACCATCACTCTTGACGAGGCGGTTGCGGAGTTGAAGAAGCCACGCCAGCGCCGAGGGGCGAAGCCGCCGCTCAAGGAACTCGGAACCGACCCCGCAACCGGGAAGGACATCGTGGTCAAGGACGGCCGATTCGGGCTGTACATGACCGATGGGGAGACCAACGTCTCGTTCCGGACGTCTGAGTCGCTTGAGAACATCACACTCGAGCACGCGGCGGATCGGCTCGCCGAGAAGCGCGCCAAGGGGCCCGCACCCAAGAAGAAGAAGGCCGCCCCAAAGAAGAAGCCGGCTGCGAAGAAGAAGACCGCTGCGAAGAAGAAGTAGCGAGACGGTGACCGTTCGGATGGATTCGACGATGGGTACCGTGTGGTGATGAACGTGTCAGCGGATCGCTACATCGCCTTCGAAGGCATCGAGGGTGCAGGGAAGTCGACCGTGTGCGCACGTGTGGCGGACCATCTCCGGGAGGCAGGCGAGGAGGTCATCGTCGTCCGCGAACCGGGTGGAACGAACGTCGGCGAGCGCATCCGCGAAATCCTGCTCGGTGACGGCGATGCGCCGACACCCATGGCCGAAGCCGCCCTCTTTGCGGCCAGTCGGGCGCAACTCGTCGAGGAGATCGTCGCGCCTGCACTGGTAGACGGAAACTGGGTCCTGTCGGATCGAACCGCTTACTCGTCACTCGCGTATCAGGCGTTCGGGAGGGAACTCGGTCTCGACCGGATCAGGACCATCAACGACATAGCTATCGGCGGATTGTGGCCAGGGTCTGTCGTGTTACTCAGGGTCGATACGGATCGTGGGCTCGGACGCCAGTCAGTCGGCGATCGGATCGGCGACGAGGTTGTCGAGTTCCATCACAAGGTTGCGGAGGGTTTCGACAGGCTTGCGCAGCTCGAACCAGATCGATTCGTGGTCGTTGATGCGTCCCGTAGCGTCGACGCCGTTGTCGCTGACGTGATCGAGGGTCTCGGATGGTGAGCGCGTTTGACGGCGTCATCGGTCACGCGGAGGTCACCGATCTGTTGACGTCGGAGCTTCTCAGCCCGTCTCAGGCGTATCTGTTCGTCGGACCATCCAACGTCGGCAAGGCTCTCGTTGCAAGGCGGTACGCCGCCGCGTTGGTGGCGGACGGCGATGATGCGGTATTCGAACGCGCGGCGGCGGGCAGGCATCCCGACGTGATCGTGGTCGCCCCGGACGGTCGGACGGCGATCACCGTCGATCAGGCTCGTGCGGTCGTTTCGTCGGCCGTCCTTTCGCCGCTCGAATCGGACACGAAGGTGTTTCTGTTCGAAGAGGCGTCGATGCTCAACGACGGCGCTGCGAATGCGCTGTTGAAGACCATCGAGGAACCCATCGCTTCGAGTGCGTTCATACTCGTGGCTGACGCCGAGGACGATCTGCCGACGACGATCGCCAGTCGATGCCGGACCGTCGTATTCGGTCGCGTCAGCGAATCGCAGGTCGTCGACGGTCTCGTCGGGCAGGGGATCGAGCCGGAACGGGCGGCGGAAACCGCGCGGATCGCGGGTGGGCGACCCGGTCTTGCGCTTGCGCTTGCGACCGAGCCTGCGGCAGCGGCGTATCGCGAAGCGTGGCTGTCAGTTCCTGCCGAGCTCACGGACCACCCGGGCGACGCCTATCGGCTGGCAGACAAGGTGCTGGCGGCGTCCGAACCGTTGCTGGAAGCGATCAAGCGACGACAACAGGACGAGATCGACCGTGCCTACGGTGACGGAACTCCGCCGAAGGCGGTGCTCGAACGTCAGGAGCGTGAGATCCGACGGGCATCGGATGCGCTCAACATCACCGGCCTCGAACTGCTCGCGGCGTTCTATCGAGACACGGCGGCGGCACAGCTCGGTGCAGCGGTCCAGAACACCGACATCCCGGTGAAGCTGCTGACACGTATCGATGTGTCGGCTGCGGTTGCTCGAGCGGACCGGGTATTCGAGGCGATAGACGCATTGCATGCCAACCAGCGGGTCACCTTGGCACTTGTTGCGCTCTTCGTCGATCTGGGTGACGATGGCTGAGCGCAAGCGGCTCCAGCGCATGCTTGACGCCGTGGCCGGTCCTCCCTCGCGACTTCTGACCAAGACGTTCTTCGATCTGTCGGTCGTCGGGGCTGCCAACGTTCCAGCGACGGGACCGGTCGTCCTCGCTTCGAACCACTTTTCGCACCTCGACCCACCTTTGCTCGACATCCACACGACCCGGAACGTGCGGTTTCTCGCGGTCGATCAGCTGTTCGGGAAGTCCAAAGCGCTTGACGCGTTCCTTTCGATGGCCGACGCGATTCCGCTCGACCGCGACGGCTATCCGGTGCGTGCGATGCGGTCCGCGGTCGAGCACCTGCAGGACGGCCACGCGCTCGGTCTGTTCCCCGAGGGTCGACGGGTCGAGCGATGGGGGGTCGGCGACCCGAAACGCGGAGCAGCATGGCTCGCGTGGATGTCGGGTGCGCCCCTCGTGCCGGTGGCGATTCACGGAACCCAGCACTCGCTCACACCCGTCGACGCATCCTTCCACCGGACGGCGGTTCGTATCTGGTACGAAGAACCTCTCTTCTGGGACGCCTACGCTGACAGGGTCGATCCGCTCGGTTCCATGACAGCGGACTGGTTCGATGCGGTCGACCTCAGGCTCTCGGATTGGATGGACACATGAGCGGCAAACGAATCGTGATCGGTGGGTCGACGGGGCTGCTCGGGCGGGCGCTGACCTCTGCGCTGCAAAAGCGTGGCGATACGGTCGTGTCGCTGGTTCGCCAGGTGACGGTCGACGCTGACACCGTCGTACACCCCGACTCCATCGTATGGGGTCCACGTACCGGCAGTCTCGATCCCGAAGCGTTGCGCGGCGCCGGAGCCGTGGTCATCCTCAACGGCGTCGGGATCGGCGACAAGCGCTGGAACGAAGAACGCAAGCGCCTCCTCGTGTCGTCGCGCGTCGACAGCGTTGGTACCGCGGCCAAGGCACTGGCGGTGCTCGGCCCGGATGCCCCGCCGCTCGTCGCCGCGTCGGCCATCGGGATCTACGGTGACCGCGGGGACGAGCTCCTCGATGAAGAATCGGCACATGGCGACGACTTCCTGGCTGCGCTGTGCACCAAGTGGGAAGCGGCGGCCGAACCCGCCGTCGAGGCCGGTGTCCGGGTCGCCAAGATGCGGACCGGGATTGTCATCGCAAAGGGCGGCGGTGCCCTCGCCCCGATGCTTCCGCTCTTCAAACTCGGTATCGGAGGCCGCATCGGAGACGGGAAGCAGTGGTGGTCCTGGGTCTCGGAGGAGGACACGGTCGCGGCGTACCTCGCTGCGATCGACGGAGATGTATCAGGACCGGTCAACGTCGTATCCCCCAACCCGGTCACGAACGGCGAGTTCACGAAGGCACTTGGCTCGGTGCTCAATCGTCCCACGTTCTTGCCGGTCCCGAAGATCGGGCTCAACATCCGGCTCGGATCCGAACTCGCTGAAGCGATTGGCTATGCCTCCCAGCGTGTCAAGCCCGCCGTGCTTGAACGATCAGGCTTCGAATTCGTGTATCCCGACTTGGATGAGGCGCTCAGGGCCGCTGTTGGGTAGGACCGACCGAGCAACGGATTGTGCTGGAATAGGTTCTTTGGCGGGCCGGCTGATTATCATCCCAGC
>CAYTWC010000167.1:0-1999 GCA_964441975.1 uncultured Acidimicrobiaceae bacterium
AGCACGGAATTCGCGTCAACGCGATCTCGCCGGGACAAATCGACACCGCTATGCAACACGACGGACAGTCGCCCCAGTCCGTCGCTTCGGCAACGGAAGCCTGTCCGCTCGGTCGAATGGGCCAGCCGGAAGAACTCGCAGCGGTCGTGGTCTTCCTCGCTTCCAAGCACGCGAGCTTCGTCAACGGTGCAACGATCAACGTGAGCGGCGGAGCAATCATGTACTGATCGAGGGATCGCTGCGAGGTGGGCGTCGCTGCGCAAACGCGACATCAATCTCTCGTGAGGCAGAAGACAAAAGACATCGACACGGAAGGTGCACAATCCAATGCGACAGGTACAGACGGTGCTCGGGGAGATCCCGGCGAGTGAACTCGGACTCGTGCTGGTGCACGAACACGTCTTCCACGACATCTACGAGATCACGATGAGCTCGCACATGATCCTCTCCGACGTCAACGTGGCTCGCCGTGAACTCACCTATCTCAAGGAGAAGGGCGGCGACACCATCGTGGACCAGACGGTGCACGGCCTCAACGGCAATCCTCAGGCACTGGCCGAGATCTCGGCCGAGGTCGGCATCAACATCATCGCGGGCACCGGGTTCTATTGGGAGAAGTTCCACCCTCCGTGGCTCGCAGGGATGAGCGAGGACGATATCGTCAATCTGCTCATCTCCGACTTGACCGTCGGGTTCGAGGGCACAGACGTGAAGGCGGGGATGATCGGTGAGATCGGGACGAATCACCGAGGGATCTCCCCCGCTGAAGAGCGGGTGATCAGAGCCTGTGCGCGGGCCCAGCAGGAAGTCGGAGTCGTCATTTCGACCCACGCCTTGTTCAACCGCATCGGTCTCGATCAGGCGCGCATGTTCCTCGACGCCGGTGCCAACCTCGACAAGCTCGTGATCGGACATGTCGACACGACACCCGATGTCGACTACCACGAAGAGCTTCTGGATTTCGGTGTCTGGATCGCATACGACAGCATCGGGCAGCTGGACAAGCAGCCCGATGAGCATCGGGCGGATGCCATCGTTGAGCTGATTGCTCGCGGTCATCGGGATCGACTGCTCCTGTCCGCAGACATTGGAAAGGGAGCGAGGGTTGTCGGAGGAGGACATCGATGCTCTGACCAAAGACAATCCGCAGCGATTGTACAGCTGAGATGCCCGTCGCTCGCCTGGTGATGCTTCCACCGCAATCGCCGACCACGCGCGAGTGGGCGGAGAGGCTTCGGCGCGACGTGCCGGAGCTCGATGTCGTTGTCCCGGAGTCCACCGGTGAGCTTGCCGGCGTCATCTCAACGACGGATGCTGCGTTTGGCACCTTGGCTGCACACCACGTCGGAATCGCAGACCGTCTCCGTTGGCTACAGGCTCCGGCGGCGGCTCCGGATGCTGGCTACTACTCGGACGAACTGATCGAGCACCCCGTCGTCGTGACCAACCTGCGAGGCATCTACAACGATCATGTCGCTGCCCATGCGGTCGCGCTCGTGCTCGCCCTTGCGCGCGGATTGCACCGGACGATGGCCGATCAGGCGAACAAGGCCAGGCGACCGTACCTTGCACCGGCGGTATCGGTATCGAGGTCGCAAGGCTCATGAACGCGTTCGGGTCGCGTGTCGTCGCTACCGACGCCCGAGTCACAACGGCGCCGGTGGGAGTCGACGTGTTGACGGGCGCTGACGGACTCGATGATCTGCTCCCCAGCGCCGACGTGGTGGTGTCGACGGTGCCGCACACACCAGCTACCGAAGGGATGTTCGATGTCGACCGGTTCGCCGCGATGCGGCTGTCTGCCGTTCTCGTGAACGTGGGGCGTGGCAAAACGGTTCGCCTCGATGCCCTGTGCGGTGCGCTCGTCGAGGGGATGATTGCCGGAGCTGCACTCGATGTCTTCGAGACCGAACCACTGCCTCCCGAGCATCCCCTGTGGGAGGCACCGAACGTGATAATCACGCCACATGTCGCCGTCGAGGGACCGTATGTCGACGAG
>CAYTWC010000167.1:2009-4905 GCA_964441975.1 uncultured Acidimicrobiaceae bacterium
ACCCTGATGAACGTCGTCGAGAAGGAGCAATGGTTCTGATGGCCGAGCCTCGGCGTGAGCACGCAATCGTTGCTCGAGGCGACAGGGTGCGGGTCGTCGTGTTCGGAACGGGCACAGTGGGGACCGCCACCCTAGCGCTCTGTACTCTCCGACCTTGGATCGAGGTCGTCGGCGTCATCGGTAGGTCAGGGGCATTCGTCGGTGATGTATCCACCGGTAGTTGGGCGCTGGATCCTCTGCTCGGACCCGATGACGTGTTGGAGGAACTGGAACCTGACGTAGCGGTCGTCGCTACCCGCTCACCGATAGCGGACGTCCTCCCGGACATCGAACGCTGCGCACGCCTTGGAATCGCGGTCGTATGCACGAGTGAGGAGCTCGCGTGGCCGGGTGTGACCTCTCAGGAGGACGAGAGGGTCCTGCACGTGCTTGCGGCCTCCCACAGGGTGGCAATCCACGCAACGGGGATCAACCCTGGGTTCGTGTTCGATGCAGTGCCGCTGGTGCTGTCGTCGGCATCGTGGGATGTCCAGCACATCCACATCACTCGGAGCCTTGATGCGTCCGTTTTCGGCAGGTCGGTGCATCGTTCCCTCGGCGTCGGGTACGACCCCGGCGACGTGGACGACGCCATCGCCAGTGGCGTCGTCCGAGGGCACATCGGGTTTGAGGAGAGCGCCACCACGATCGCTGCGCGGATGGGTCTTTCGCTCTCGCGCTTCGAAGAGCGCATCGAACCGATCGTCGCTGATCGTGAGTACGAGCTTCGCGAGTATCGGATTCACGAGGGACAGACAGCGGGCGTGACACAAACTGCGTCCGCGTGGGTCGGCGAAGACGAATGGATAACGTTCGACCTGTCGTTACACGTCGATCCAACGTCGGTTGGGTGGGAGACGGGCGACCGGATCCGGATCGGCGGCCGGAACGCACTCGACGTCGTGTTCCATTCCGGCACACAAGCCGTGTTGACGACGTCGGCCCGTCTCGTGAACGCCATCCCCGGTCTACTCGCTGCCGCGCCGGGCTTCTACACCGGTTCGGATCTACTCCCAGGCGCTCCGTGGCTGGGAGGCAGCTTCCCTCGGACCTAGCTATGGATCTGACATCCGCACCATTGCACCACTCCATCGGGAACAACTCTCGTCGAAACTGATGTACCGACCACCTGAGTTCACAGCCGATAGAGCGTGGGTGTCATTCGGTCGGCGCGTTCGGAGTTCCACGAGGTGACGCAGCTGCCATCGACGTCGACCAACGGCTGGTCGCGGCCGCGCAGCCAGCGACGGCTCACGCAGTCTCTGTAGCGGCTTCCAGACCCAGGGCGTCGTGCGCCATCTCGCGGAGGCGGAACTTCTGAATCTTGCCGGTGATGGTCATCGGGTACTCGTCGGTGAACAGCACATAGGTGGGAACCTTGAAGTGGGCAATGTGACCGCGGCAGAACTCTCTCACATCGTCTGCGGTGAGTTCAGCGCCGGGACGAAGTTTGATCCACGCAGCAATCTGCTCTCCGAACCTCTCGTCTGCGACTCCGACCACCTGTGCGTCAACGATGTCGGGGTGGATGTAGAGGTACTCCTCGATCTCCCGGGGATAGACGTTCTCGCCACCACGAATGATCATGTCTTTGATTCGCCCGACGATGTTGACGTAGCCCTCGCTATCCATCGTGGCGAGGTCGCCGGTGTGCATCCAGCCGTCGGCATCGATTGCCTCGGCCGTGCGCACATCGTCGTTCCAATAGCCAATCATCACTGAATAGCCTCTGGTGCACAGCTCACCGCTCTCACCAACATCAACCGTTTCACCCGTGTCGGGGTCGACGATCTTCACCTGGACGTGAGGATGCACCGACCCGACGGTCGACACGCGCCGCTCCAAATCATCTGTCGGAGTCGTCTGGGTCGATACGGGCGACGTCTCCGTCATGCCGTAGCAAATGGTCACCTCGTCCATGTGCATGTCGGCGACGACGCGCTTCATGACCTCGACCGGGCAGGGCGATCCTGCCATGATTCCGGTGCGGAGCGACGTGAGGTCATAGTCCGCAAACCCCTGCGCCCCCAATTCGGCGATGAACATCGTTGGTACGCCGTACAAGCTTGTACACCGTTCTGCCTGCACGGTCTCCAGTACCGCCGTGGCGTCGAAACCGGCGCCCGGGACCACGATTGTGGCGCCGTGGGTCGTGCATGCCAGATTGCCGAGCACCATGCCGAAGCAGTGATAGAACGGGACGGGAATGCAAACCCGATCATCTGGTGTGTACCTACAGAGCTCGCCGACGAAGTATCCGTTGTTGAGGATGTTGTGGTGGCTGAGGGTCGCACCCTTCGGAAAGCCCGTCGTTCCGCTCGTGTATTGGATATTGATCGGCTGATCAGACCTCACTTCTTCTGCCCGCAGCCTCAGGGCTTCCTCCCCGATCGCAATGTCGCCCGCGGCCAACTGCTCCCAGCGGTCGGACCCGAGATACACAACCTCACCAAGCTCCTCCAGGTCGCCACGCACCTCGTTGATCATCGCTCGGTAGTCTGAGGTTGCATAGGTGTGAGCGGAGACGAGGAGAGAACACCCTGACTGCTGGAGTGCGTAGTGGAGTTCCGACGTCCGGTACGCAGGGTTGATGGTGACGAGAATCGCCCCGATGGTGGCTGTTGCGTACTGCAGGAGAACCCATTCGGCACAGTTGGGACTCCAGATGCCGACCCGATCTCCGACAGCAACACCCTGGCTCATGAGGCCGCTCGCCAGGTTCTTCACCTCTCCGAGGAATTGAGCGTACGTGAGACGCACGTCCTGGTGTCCGACGACGAGCGCCTCGCGATCGGGGTGCGCGGCCGCGGTGCGAGCCAAGTTACTGCCGATCGTTTCCGTCAGGAGGGGAACGTCG
>CAYTWC010000168.1:0-4903 GCA_964441975.1 uncultured Acidimicrobiaceae bacterium
GTATGGCAGTGCTTCCAGCCTCGCTACCGGAATCGGTTCCCCGGTTACTTCGCATATGCCGTAGAGCCCTTTCTCCATACGATCCTGGGCGTGGCGGACACGCCCCAACAGATCCCTGGCGTTCTGGACCATCGAGATGTCCATTTCGATCTCGACGGCGATTGCTCCACCGTCCACGTTATCGGGATCCGCACTGCGATCGGCCGAACCCTCGGCGAGTCGCGATTCCTCTCGGGCGCGATCGTGTTCATCGATGATTGCCTCCAGGCGAACACGTTCTTCTTCGAGTCGCCGAGCAAGCTTCTTCATCGTCGATGCTGCAAGTTTTCTGGCCATACAACCTCCCCGAAGCCGGAAATGTAGCACTCATCGCCGGCTGTTCACCCACCGATCTCCCCGACGGCCCGAACGGCCGATGCCGTCACATTGCGGAGGCGCACCGTCTTGTGCCGGTGGCCGTGGCCAGCAACCACCTCGGCACCCGACGCACCGGTGGACGCGATCAGCGCACGACATACTGCGTCGTTGGCGCGCCCGCGCTCTGGGGCAGCCGCAACCCGGACCTTGATCCGATCGCCAAGGAGTCCGACGATCGAGGTCCTCGAAGCGTTCGGAACCACGTGCACCCGCACGAGTACATCCGCCCCGTCTGACTCGAACCAACGAGCGTTGCTATCGGTCATCGCGATGTCCGGACAATCGACTCATGTGCCACTCCTCAGCGGTACCATACGCGCCGACAGCGACGACGAGGACGTCGCCCACGACGTGGCGCCAGAGCGAACCGGGGACGGTGTGAGCCCGGTCAGGATCCACAGTGGGTGACCATCACCTCCGAGCTACGGGAAGAACCACCGCGTCGAACGGTGCAGTAGAGCCCGTCGGGTCGCCCACGAACGGGCAGACGAAGCGGCCGATCGCGAGATCGGCAAGCCGGGTGGTACCGCGGTTCCCCCGTCCCGGCACCGACAGGTGACCGAGACCGAGGACCGCAACGTGACAACCGCAACCACCTTCCCGAGCGTCAAGCCCGGTGTCGACTTCCCCGCCCTCGACGCACGTATTCTGGCGTTCTGGGACTCGATCGACGCGTTCGACCAATCAATCGAGCTGCGCGCCGATGCCCCCGAATACACGTTCTACGACGGTCCACCCTTCGCTACCGGGTCACCCCACTACGGCCACATGCTCCAAGGTGTCGTCAAGGACATCGTTCCTCGGTACTGGACGATGCGTGGCTACCGGATCGAGCGTCGATTCGGCTGGGACACGCATGGGCTCCCGGTCGAGATGGAAGTCGAGAAGCAGCTCGGAGTGTCCGGTCCGCGTGAGATCCAGGATCTCGGTGTCGATGTGTTCAACGAGGCATGTCGGACCATGGTGAACACGACGACCGACGAGTGGTACGACATCACCCGCAGGTTGGGTCGATGGGTGGACTTCGACAACGACTACAAGACCATGGACACCGATTTCATGGAGAGCGTCTGGTGGGTGTTCGGCCAGCTGTGGGACAGAGGTCTCATCTACCGCGACTTCAAGGTCCTGCCCTATTCGTTTGGTGCGACGACCCCGCTGTCCAACTTCGAAGCGAACATGGATTACCGCGACGTCGACGACCCGGCGATCACGGTATCCGTCGCAGTCACCAAGGGCACGCAGGCGACTGAACCCGGAGAGCATCTGCTGATCTGGACGACGACGCCTTGGACGCTGCCGGGCAACCTCGCAATCGCCGTCGGCGAGTCCAACACCTATGCGCTGGTCTCACATCGCGACACTGACGAGCTGTACTGGGTCGCAGAGGAGAGGGTCGATGCCGTCTTCGGCGAGTGGGCAACCATCGTCAGGACCGCACGCGGCACGGATCTCGTCGGAACCGAATACGACCCGCCGTTCGACTATTTCACATCCGAGCGTGATGCAGGCGCATTCGTCGTGATCCCATCGGAAGAGGTCTCCGTCGATGAGGGGACCGGCCTCGTCCACATGGCTCCAGCATATGGCGAAGCCGACTTCACTGCGATCGCCCGAGCAGGGATCGACGCACTCGTGGATCCCGTCGACGCCGAGGCGCGTTTCACGGGCGAGGTTCCCGACGTCGAGGGTCTGAACGTCAAGGACGCCGACGCCACCCTGATCCGTCTCCTGAAGGAATCCGGGCATCTGTTCGCGCAGGCGACGATCAACCACTCCTACCCGTTCTGTTGGCGCACGGGGACACCGCTCATTTACAAGGCGATCCCCACGTGGTTCGTCGCCGTCGAGCAGTTCCGCGACAAGATGGTCGAGGTCAACAAGGACATCCGCTGGGTGCCGGAGGCGATCGGAGCCAATCGATTCGGGAACTGGCTTGAGGGGGCGCGCGACTGGGCCATCAGCCGAAACCGCTACTGGGGATCGTGTATCCCGGTGTGGGAATGTGCAACCTGCGACGAGCAGGTCTGCGTCTCTTCCCGCGAGCAGCTCGCTGAGCTGTCCGGGACGATGCTCGACGATCTCCACAAGCACGTCGTCGACGATGTCACGTGGCCGTGCTCGTGTGGCGACGGGGTGATGACCCGAGTTCCTGAGGTACTCGATTGCTGGTTCGAGAGCGGATCGATGCCGTTTGCGCAGATCCACTATCCGTTCGAGAACAAGGAACGCTTTGAGGAACGATTCCCGGCGGACTTCATCGCCGAGGGACTCGATCAGACGCGAGGGTGGTTCTACACGCTGCTCGTGCTGTCGACGGCAATCCGCGAGACCGCTCCGTTCCAGAACTGTGTGGTGACCGGGATGATCCTCGCCGAGGACGGACGAAAGATGTCCAAGTCGCTCAAGAACTACCCCGACCCCGCGCACGTCATCGATGCGTTCGGGGCGGATGCACTCCGAGCGTATCTCATCAACTCGCCCGTCGTCCGTGGCGAACCGCTGCGATTCTCCGAGGACGGCGTCAAGGATGTGGTGAGAACAGTCCTTCTCCCCCTGTGGAACGCGTACTCGTTCTTCACGACGTACGCCGAGGCCGACTCGATCACGGCTGAGGACATCAAGAGCGCACCGCCGGTCGCCGAACGCCCGGAGATCGATCGATGGATCATCTCGGTGCTCCAATCACTCATAGCAAACGTGAACAAGGAGATGGAGGCCTATCGCCTGTTCTCGGTCGTCCCACCGATCATCGGGTTCGTCGGACACCTGACCAATTGGTACATCCGACGGTCCCGCAGGCGGTTCTGGGCGCATCGCTCCGATGGCGCCGGTGATGCCGACAAGATGGCCGCGTTCGCAACCCTGTACGAGGTCTTGACGACCTTTGCAACGGTTGCTGCGCCGGTGCTTCCGTTCGTCACCGAGGAGATCTACCAAGGGCTGGTCCCTCCGGTCGATCCCAAGGCACCCGGTAGCGTCCATCACGCCGACTATCCGATAGCCGATGTCGATTCGATCGACGAAGAACTCGAGCGCTCGATGGAAACGGTTCGGACGGTCGTGAACCTCGGTCGTGGTCTGCGCAAGCGGGAGAACCTCCGTGTACGGCAACCGCTCGCCAACGTGACGGTTGTGAGTCGTTCCGCGGACGAGCGGAAAGCCATTGCCGACCACGGAGACCTCATCGCCGAGGAGCTGAACGTCAAGGTCGTCGAAGCGCATGCGGACGAGGCCGGACTCGTCGACCTCACGGCCAAGGCCAACTTCAAAGCTCTCGGTCCGCGCTATGGCAAGGACACGAAGGCAGTCGCAGCGGTGATCGGGGACCTCGCCCACGACGTCATCGTCGAGATCCTGGATGGAAACTCCGTGGGTGTGGGCGGCTTCGAGTTCTCGGCGGACGACCTCGTCGTCGAAAGAGTCCCCAGACACGGAACCGTTGTGGCGACCGAAGGCTCGCTGTCGGTGGCGCTCGACTGTTCGATGACGGATGAGCTTGCGGCCGAAGGCATCGCACGGGAGTTCGTCAACCGGATCCAGAACCTCCGTCGCGACCTCGACCTCGATGTGGTGGACCGGATCTCGGTCGGCTACAGCACGGACGTCGCCGCTGTACGCGATGCCGTCGAGGCGCACACGGACCTGATCGCCAGTGAGGTGCTCGCGAGCTCCCTCGGGTTCGCCGATGCCTCTGGCGGTGCCGAGGTCGACATCGATGGTGCGACGGTGCTGATCACGATCACAGCCGAGAGGTGACGAGAAGACGAGAAGACGAGAAGACGATCGAGGATCGAGGATCGAGGATCGAGAATCGGACTCTGGAATCGAGGATCGTCTAGATGAACCGGCTCAGAACCCACGGAATCATCTGGATCCCGACGATGAGGATGATTGGTGACAGATCCAACGCTGCACCTCCGACGCGAATGGGAGGAACGACGGCGCGGATCGGGCGGAGCATCGGTTCGACGATGCGATTCAGGAACTCGTAGACCTTCCTCACAGGGTGGTCGAACGAGACCCGTCCGAACACGACGATATATCCCAGCACGATCCAGACCAGAAGCCCGAGCGTTATGTAGACAACGATGCTGTTGACAACAGCCACGCTATCGATCGCCTCCGAAGAGACCGAGACGGGCCAGACGCTCCTGCTCGGCCACACCGAGCGATACACCGGCCGGAGTCACAAGGATCACCCCTTGGGCCGTTTTGGACATCTTGCCTTCGAGGGCGTACGTGAGACCGGATGCGAAGTCGACGATTCGCCGGACCATCTCCGGTTCGGTCGAGCGCAGATCCAGGACGACACCTCGTCCCGATCGGATGGCATCGGCAAGGCTCTGGGCGTCCGAGAAGTTACGGGCGACGATGATCTGGGACTCCGGATCCATCCGTCGAGTCGCCATCTCGGCAGTCGCGGCACCCATGTCCGGATGGACTTACAGTACTGCTTCGTCATGGCTCGGATCCGACGACACCG
>CAYTWC010000169.1:0-4894 GCA_964441975.1 uncultured Acidimicrobiaceae bacterium
AACTCTGGTACCACATCCAGACGAAGTTCCGCGACGAGCCGCGACCCAAGTCCGGGCTCTTGCGTGTGCGCGAGTTCACGATGAAGGACTCCTACACCTTCGACATCGACTTCGACGGCCTCGACGAGCAGTTCGATCGCCATCACGATGCCTACCTCCGCATCTTCCGACGCCTCGGGATGGATGTGATCCCCGTTCGTGCGTCCTCGGGAGCCATGGGCGGCAAGGAATCGGTCGAGTTCATGGTCGCGAGTGCGGTGGGCGAGGACGATGTCGTGCACTGTGCCAACTGCGGGTACGCCGCCAACGTCGAGACGGCGGTCTCACAGGTGGCAGCCGTCGACGACACGGCGTTCGCCGGCGATGTGGAGCGATTCGATACGCCTGGCGTCCGTACGATCGCCGATCTCGAGACGTTCGAAGGAGGGGCTCCCGCCGATCGTCAGATCAAGACGCTGGTGTACATCGTGTTCGGAGAGCCGGTCCTCGTGCTGCTGCGTGGTGACCATGCCCTCCAGGATCAGAAGTTCGCCGATGCGCTCAAGGCGGTCGATGCCCGTCCTGCGCATGCCGATGAGATCAAGGCGTTGCTCGGTGCGGACGCAGGGAGCCTCGGCGCCGTTGGTGTCGAAGGTGTGAAGATCGTCGCTGACCATGCGCTCAAGGGCCGCTTCGGTATGACCACCGGTGCGAACACGAACGATGTCCACGTGCGGGGAGTCGATATCGCACGCGATATCGCGGTCGACGACTGGCTTGATATCCGCACGGTCACGGACGGAGAGCCCTGCTCGGAGTGCGGGGAACCGCTTTCGGTGTTCCCTGCGATCGAAGTCGGGCACATCTTCAAGCTGGGGACGTTCTACGCCGGGCCGCTCGGGTTGTCAGTGCTCGACAAGGACGGCAAGTCCGTGCCGGTGGTCATGGGTTCCTACGGGATCGGTGTCGAGCGGAACATGGCCGTGGCGGTCGAGTTGAACCATGACGACAAGGGCATCATCTGGCCGATCGAGATTGCTCCGTTCCACGTCGTCGTCACCCTTGTGCGACCTGACGAAGCAGAAACCAGCGAAATAGGTGACCGACTGTACGCCGACCTCACGAGCGAGGGTGTCGAGGTCCTTCTCGACGACCGAAAGGAGCGGCCCGGTGTCAAGTTCACCGATGCCGAGCTGATCGGGGTTCCGTATCGCATCACCGTCGGACCGCGGGGAATAGCGAACGGCGTGGTCGAGTTCGTCGACCGACGGTCGGGAGAAACCAACGAGATCCCCATCGACGGCGTCGCCGCACATCTGATAGCGCTGATCGGCTAGTCGGCGGGCGACTCGTCCACCGACACTGCTCACGGAGATCGAATTCTCCGCGAATCCGAACCAATCCTCTGTCTTGCGATCCGCCCTATACTGAGCGCTACGAACCGAGAACTCTGCAGGGGTGGGCCGTGGCCCGCCTCTTTGTTTGCAGGGCTCTCTTTTGGCGTGCAAGGAGTACGGATGAGCAGCGTGGCGCAGAGACTGTGGGATCTGATCGATCCTTATGTCGCGGCCGAAGGCGTTGAACTCGACAATGTCGAAGTTCTCGGCGGAGGCCAGATGGTGCGCGTCACACTCGACAGTCCTGAGACCGTAGGGGTCGACCTCATCGCCGAGCTCTCTCGAGGAATCGGACGACTGCTCGACGCCGAAGACCCCATCAAGGGGTCGTACACGCTTGAGGTGTCGTCGCCCGGGCTTGAACGCAAGCTCACCCGGCCACGGCACTACGAGAAGTCGATCGGTCGACAAGTCAAGGTCAAGACCTACGCCGAGATGAGCGGGTCGAAGAACCACACAGGATCTCTGGTGTCTGCGGACGACGACTCGTTCGTCATCGACATCGACGGATCCGAAATGCAGATCACATATGCGGATGTCTCATCGGCACGGACCGTGTTCGAATGGGACAAGAACTCACGCACGAAGACGGACGCCTAGGAGCAAGCATGGATTACAACCTGATGGACGCACTCGATCTCCTCGAGCAGGAGAAGGGCGTCCCGAGAGACACAATCCTCGAAGCACTTGCAAACGCGCTCGTGTCCGCTTACAAGCGCACCCCGGGCGCCGCTGAAGAGGCACGCGTCACCATTGACGCGGACACAGGCGAAATCAGCGTCTACGGCCAGGTCCTCGACGAGGAGGGCAATGTCGTCGAGGAGTGGGAGGACACACCTGACGATTTCGGCCGGATTGCGGCCCAAACAGCCAAGCAAGTGATTCTCCAACGTCTTCGTGACGCCAAGCGCGATCAGGTATTCGACTTGTACGAAGGAAGGGAAGGTGACCTTGTCACCGGACTCGTCCAGCAGTCCGACCATCGGTTTGCGATCCTCGACCTCGGTGATGCCGAGGCGATGCTTCCTGGTTCCGAGAAGATCCCGTTCGAGCGGCTTGAGCGCGGCAACCGGGTCAAGGCTCTCATCCTCGAGGTGAGAGGTGAAGGCAAGGGTGCCCCGATCGTCGTTTCCCGGAGCCATCCTGAATTCATCCGTGCGCTGTTCGCTCTTGAGGTACCCGAGCTTGTGGACGGAGACATCGAGATCAAGGCCATCGCTAGGGAGGCGGGACATCGGACGAAGATCGCCGTTGCCTCCAACGACCCGAACGTCGATCCTGTCGGTGCTTGCGTCGGAGCACGCGGATCCCGCGTCCGACAGGTCGTCAACGAATTGAAGGGCGAGAAGGTCGACATCGTCGAGTGGGATGACAACACCACATCGTTCATCGCAGAGGCCCTCAGCCCGGCCAGGGTCATCGAGGTGCGCCTCGACGAGGAAGAGGAAACCGCCGTCGTCATCGTCCCTGACCACCAGCTGTCGCTCGCCATCGGCAAGGAGGGCCAGAACGCACGGCTCGCTGCTCGCCTGAGCGGCTACCGGATCGACATCCAATCCGAGTCGCAGGACCTCGGTCTCGAGCCGGAGGATGCTGACGAGTCCGACGTTGAAGGCTCGGTCCCCGAAACGGCGGTTGTCGCTGTCGAGGCGGACGCCGAAACGATGGATTCGACGGAACTCGCCGAGGTCGCAGAGGCCACGGACGCGTCGGAGGAAGCAGTCGTCGAGGCGTCCGCATCGGTAGATGAACCGATGGCGGCCGCCGCAGAAGAGATCACACAAGACGAAGACTCGCCGGCGGAGGACGCTGACAAGTCCGAGGAAGAATAGGGGACCGTTCCTGTCCCGAGTGGACGGCATCGGAACACCCCGGAGGTAACAGTGGCCAAAGTACGCGTTTATGAACTAGCACGAGAACTTGGAGAAGAGTCCAAGGAGGTGCTCGCGCGTGCCCAGGAACTCGGGATCGAAGTGAAGACGGCCTCGTCCGGCCTCGACGAAGAGGCGGCGGCCCTTGTGCGCCTGTCCTACGACGACAACGCCAAGGCCAACGTCGAACCTGCATCGTCCTCGTCGACGACACCAGAAGCCGATGCCCCCGAGTCCGACGAACCAGAATCCTCGGAACCCGAAGAGCCGGTCGCCGATGCATCCGATGACGAAGATGCGGAGGTGGAGCCATACGTTCTCGACGACGGTCTGGCTGACGACCTCACCGACGAGGGCGAAGAGAAGGTGTTGCTCGTCGAACCGGGCATCACCGTCCACGACCTTGCCCGTTTGGTGAAGATCCGCACTGCGGACATCGTCAAGACCTTGATGTTCATGGGCGAGATGGTGCCCGGTGGTGGCGAGATCCCGGTCGATGCGATCGAACCCCTCGGCAAGGAACTCGGCTGGGAGATCCTCGTCGCCGAAGCAGACGAGGAAGAGGAAGACACCGGGCGTGCCCGGCACCTCATCGAGTACGAGGACGACCCCGCAAGTCTCGCTCCGCGCCCGCCTGTCGTGACCGTGATGGGTCACGTCGACCACGGGAAGACCCAGCTGCTCGACACCATCCGCAACGCCAACGTCATCGAAGGCGAAGCCGGACGCATCACACAACACATCGGTGCGTACCAGATCGGCGAAGGCGCATCGGCCATCACGTTCATCGACACACCTGGTCACGAGGCGTTCACCGCACTTCGAGCCCGGGGCGCCGATGTCACCGACATCGTGATCATCGTCGTCGCAGCGGACGACTCCGTCATGCCTCAGACGGTCGAGGCCCTGAGCCACGCAAAGGCAGCCGAAGTTCCGATCATCATCGCGATCAACAAGATCGACCTTGATGCCGCGGACCCGTATGCGGTCCGTGCGGCGTTGACCCAGCACGAGATCGTCGTCGAGGAACTCGGTGGCGACGTGCCGGCGATCGAGGTCTCGGCGCTCAACGGAGACGGCATCGACGATCTGCTGGAGATGATCTCCCTCGTCTCGGAGGTCGAGGAGCTCACGGCAAATCCGAAAGCAGCAGCCATCGGGACGGTCATCGAGGCCCAGATCGAGGTCGGCCGTGGACCGGTTGCTTCCGTGATCGTGCAACGAGGAACCCTCAAGAAGGGTGACGCTCTTGTCGCTGGAAGCGTCTCGGGACGGGTTCGTGCCATGTTCAACGACCGCGGCGACGAGATCAAGAGCGCAGGTCCCTCAACGCCTGTATCCATCATGGGATGGGACGAGGTGCCCGGTGCCGGTGACATGTTCGAGGTGGTCAAGAACGAACGCACCGCTCGCAAGATGGCGCAGGCGAAGATCGATGAACTCCGCTCGCAGGAGTTGACGGTGCCGAGTGCGACCGATCGGCTCGGGATGCTCATCGAGCAGCTTCGGACCCAAGAACACTCCGAACTGCGGATCATCGTCAAGACCGACGCCCACGGATCACTTGAAGCGATCAAGGAGACCGTGGGACGGATCAGCCGGGACGATGGTTTCGTGACGATCGTGCACTCAGGCGTCGGTGGCATC
>CAYTWC010000170.1:0-1354 GCA_964441975.1 uncultured Acidimicrobiaceae bacterium
CAGTGCCTGGTGGCCAAGAAGATGAAGAACATGCAGGTGCGGGTGGAGGGCAAGCACACCCGCAAGCAGGACCACGCCCGCAAGGTGAAGCGCGACGTCCGCCGCTACATCGACGCCATCACCCCCGAACAGATCATCCAGCTGTGGGAGGGCGGCACCACCGGCGACTGCCTGTTCTGCCAGCTGACGTCCAACCCCGCCAACGACGGTCAGGACCTGGGGGGCGACCACCTCGAACTCCACCTCGAGGAGGGCTACTTCATGGCATCGCTCGCCTATACCGCCATCCGAGCTCAGGGGTACCGAGACCCCAGCGTGATCATGTGGATGATCTACCACGACGCCCAGCGCGGCCGGGTGTCCACCGACCTCACCCAGGCACTCAGCAAGTACCTCAAGAAGCACCTCATCAAGGGGCTGGCAACCCGATGACCGACACTTTCACCAACGAGGAACTCGTCGAGATCGAGCGCAACGGCCTCACGTGCACGTTCGCCATCCACGACAGCGAGTCCTACTGACGAAGGGAGACCCAAGCATGCATATGATGGCGCTGGTGGCGCTGCCGCCCGGCTACGACGGCGACGTCGAGGAGGCGGTCGCGAAGATCCTCGCTCCCTACGACGAGGCGCTTCAGATCGAGCCCGTCATGGAGGACGGCGAGACGTACTGGACGAACCCGCGATCCTTCTGGGACTGGTGGCAGATCGGCGGTCGGTGGACTGGCGCGCTCAGCGACTACAACCCCGCGGCCGATCCGGCCAACGTCGAGATCTGCGACCTCTGCTCAGGCACCGGCTCTCGCCCTGACGGAGCCCGATTCGGAGCGGAGTGGATGGAGAGCACCGGCGGCTGCAACGGGTGTGGCGGAAAGGGAACCCGCACGAAGTGGCCGACGGCATGGGCGCGCTACGACGGCGACGTCGCCCGCTGGGGAGACGTTCGCGAGCGCGTCCTGGTGCACGGCGACGGCCTCCCCTACACCGCCGTGGTTGGCGAGGCCGTCGCGCACCGCCAGCGCTACGACCCCAATCAACCGCACGGCGAACGCTTCGTCCAGACGGACGAGGTCCGACCCCTGCTCGAATCCCTGAGCGACGACGCGATCGTCGTCGTCGTCGTCGACTACCACTCCTGAAAGGCAGTGCGATGAGCGAACCCATCTGGACCAACGTCTACACCCGAGTCCCCGCCCTGTGGCTGGTGACCGTCGACGACGAGCCGTCGGTCACATCGCGCTGGCTGGACGTCCTGGGCCAGGCCTTGGTCAACGGCGATCTCCTGATCGACCTTCACCTCGTCTCCGACTTTTGGCAGCTCGTCAACTAGGTGCAAAGTTGCCCGCGCCCTCGTG
>CAYTWC010000170.1:1364-4879 GCA_964441975.1 uncultured Acidimicrobiaceae bacterium
GGTGGGTGGCGACGGGATCGAAGATGCGGAAGCAGTCGGCGAGGTCCTCGCGGACGTCCACACATACGGCGAGGGCAACTACGGTCTGTGCGACTCGGAGCTCGAAGAGGTGCTCCAGTTCCTCGAGGAGTGGTCGGTGCCCTACATCGCTCACGACGAATCGAAGTACGACATGGTGGGTTCGATCCACATGTTCGACGGCGAGACCTGCTTCCAGGGACGCTGGGATGACGGGCCAGTGCTCGACCTCCAGACCTACCGCAAGATCATCGCTGGCGACCACATCGACTACGAGTCGATCGAGGACTACTTCGCCAAGCTGAACCGGTCGATCGGCGAGCTGCCGATCGACCATCTGCTGGCGCCTGAGCGTCAGCCGCGACTGGAGGATCACCGTGGATGACGCGACTCGCGACGAGATGGAGTCCCGAGGACAGAGCCGACTCGACGAAGAGGAGTTCCACGGACGGCGGCCCGAGGGATGGCGGACCATCAAGGTCGATCTCCCGCTTGGCGTGGCGGTGAGCCTCGCCTATCACCTGGATCAGGTGCCTCACCTCCGAGGTGATGTCGAGCAGGTCGAGGCGTTCGCCAACACGATTCTGGCCGAGTGCGAGATCGCACGACGACGACAGAACGGAGAGATCGAATGAGCATCCACAACTTCATCTACTTCTACGAGATGACCAGTGACGACGTCACGATCAACACGACATGTTACGGGTCACCCCCCGGGCAGTCGCCCGACTCGGTGCGCCTTCGATGCGATGCCGTCGAGTCGTGGGCGTTGCTCGACGACGGGGCAGATGTCGTGACCACCTCGGGAACGGTCTACCAGTTCCGCATCAAGCCGGGCAACGGCGACAACGACCTGTGGACCTCGCTGGTCGAATGCCTCGACGGGGCGGTCACCCGATGAGCAGCGTCAACGAACTCCAGGAGCCGCCGACACCGAACCTGAGCGGGTTCCCCCGCCAGATCTACCAGCGGGCCAAGTGGCGGATCGCCAACTGGGACCCACAACCACCGAGGAGGGGAGATGTCGACACACACGATCGAGATGATCGAGCCGGAGATCGCCGCAAGCGGTGAGCTGTGGAACGAAGATCGGGCCGCGATGGTCGCGCCGCTCGTCACCGTGTTCGAGCGCTGCTACTACCGTGGCGGTGAAGAGCTGGTGACGTTCGCCAAGAACAACGGCGGGCCGGCCGACACGAAGTACCACCCGCTCGACGATCCGGCGAACACGATCACGGCGTCACGCGAGAACACGTCGCTGGTGACCGGACCGATCGAGCCGGTGGATCGCGACGAGATCCGGTTCCGGATGTTGATCCCCGAGACCGAGATCCGAGACATCATGGCGTATCAGCCGGACTGGAAGGCCGTGAACCCGGACGGCTCCGAGCCGACCAAGGAAGACGTCTGCCGACTTCTGGGCGACGGGGTGACCCCGCCGGTGCTGGAGTGGCTGACCAACCAGACGCTCGAAATCATGGCATGAACGAGATCGAGGGGGCGTTCACCACTGACGCGGCGGAGGACTTAGGCCGCCAAGTCCCCCTGCCTGGCGCTAACTCTGTCGCCCTTCATGTCGGCCTGCCGGCCGACCTCCTTCGCAACAGCCCGATACCTCGGATGCTCGAAGAGGAGCTGAGGCGCAGACTTGCCGACCTGGATATCGAGGTGGTCATCTGGCCTGCGCCTCCGGAGTACAGGCCGCCCACCATCGCTGTCTCCTACCATCACGGCGGATGGTGGCACGAGTCGCCAACTTGGCGCGTCGTCAAGGAAGGCGACAGATACGGCGTCACCATGCTTGATTGACGGAGCGTATTCTCCACGTATACGCTTCACTGAACCCTGCGAGAGACACTGGAGGTGTCCATGGGCTATCCACCCACCGATGAACAACAGAAGGCCATCGACATCGCTGCGACCGGCGAGTCGTGCGTCATCCAGGCGCTCGCAGGTTCCGGCAAGACGTCGACGCTGCGGATGATCGCCGAACTGACCCCGGCCAACCGGTTCCAGTTCGTCGCGTTCAACAAGGCGATCGTCAACGACGTCGCCGGCAGCTTCCCGTCGAACGTGGCTGCCAAGACGGCGCACGCGCTGGCGTTCGCTGCGGTCGGCAAGCGGTACGCCGACCGGCTGCAGGGCGGGCGCATGAAGTCGATCGAGATCGCACGCCGCCTGCGGATCGTCCCGTTCGAGTGCCAGGTCCACGGCCAACGCAAGGTACTGCAGGCCGGGTTCCTCGGCGGACTCGTCAAGCGCAGCGTCACGCTGTTCTGTCAGACCGACGACCCCGAGCCGACGACGATCCACGTGCCGTTCGTGCCGGGCCTCGACGAACCGACCGTCGTCCAGACCGACAACGGACCCAAGGAGATCAACCGGCGCGGCCCTAACCATGTCGCGCTCACCCGCCATCTCGAGCGGGCGATCGCCGACTACTGGCGTGACGTCTGCGACCCGAACGGCGTGCTGCCGTTCGAGCACGGCCACTACTTGAAGATGTTCGAGCTCAACGACCCGGTCATCGGCGCCGACACGATCCTGTTCGACGAGGGTCAGGACGCGTCGCCGGTGATGCTGTCGATCGTCGGACAGCAGGACGCTCAGCTGATCCTGGTGGGTGACAGCTACCAGTCGATCTACGGCTGGACGGGTGCTGTCGACGCGCTCGAACGCGCCGACCCGACAGCGCCGCGCACGTGGCTGACCCGTTCGTTCCGGTTCGGTCCCGAGATCGCCGAGACCGCCAACGAAGTGCTGCGCTCGCTCGACGCCCCGGTCACCGTCGAAGGTGCCGGGCCGGCCGGTCGGGTCGGGCCGATCGACAAGCCCGACGTGATGCTGTTCCGCACCAACGCGAAGGCGGTCGCCACCGCGCTGCAGGAGATCCGGGACGGCACACGTGTCGCTCTCGTCGGTGGCGCTGATGAGGTCGTGAACTTCGCACGCTCGGCCGACGCCCTGAAGTCGGGACAGCGTGCGTGGCATGCCGATCTCGCCTGCTTCGACAACTGGGGTGAGGTCCAGGACTACGTCGAGCACGATCCGAACGGGTCGGAGCTGAAGCTGCTGGTGCAGCTGTGTGACGAGTTCGGCGCCGACGTGATCGTCGCTGAGCTGCAGCGCTGCACCGAGGAGCGCCGGGCTGATCTCGTGCTGTCGACCGCCCACAAGTCGAAGGGCCGGGAGTGGGGTTCGGTCGCTCTGGCCGACGACTACCCGGACCCCGAGAACCGTGACGTGTCCGACGAAGACAAGCGGCTGCTGTATGTGGCGGCGACGCGTGCCAAGCAGGCGCTCGACGTCGAGTCGGTCGCGTTCTTCAACCCGAAGGAGCACTGACATGAGCCAGCAGCTCAGGGCCGATCTGCGTGACGCACTCCGACTGTCCTACCGGTCAGCCGTCGCGGGCAGGGTCGCCGACGATCTTCTGACGCAGCTTCGGTCACAGATCGACCAAGAACTGGCCACGATGCGGGACGAGCTGATTTCCC
>CAYTWC010000171.1:0-4836 GCA_964441975.1 uncultured Acidimicrobiaceae bacterium
GACAGAATCCTCGAACCCATTATGCATGGACGACTCCTTGCGCGACAACACCCCGACCGGACGGCGGGTCCGATCGGGGTGTTGTCGAGACGTCGGTTCGAGCCGTTACTCCTCTTCGGAGTGCTCGTGGCCGCCAGCGGCCTCCTCGGCGGCGATCTCCTCGCGGATCGCGTCCATGTCGAGCGCCTCGATCTGAGAGATGAGATCCTCGAGGGCGTCCTCGGGGAGGGCACCAGGCTGGGCGAAGATCCCGACCTGATCCCGGAAGGCGACAAGGGTCGGTATCGACTGGATTCCGAAGTTGGCGGCCACGGCCTGCTCAGCCTCGGTGTCGACCTTGGCGAAGGTGATGTCCGGATGTGCCTCCGAGACCTTCTCGTACGTCGGTCCGAACGATCGGCATGGGCCGCACCATTCAGCCCAGAAATCGATCAGGACGATGTCGTTGCCCTCGATCGTCTCGACAAGGGTGTCTGCGGTGATGTCAATGGTTGCCACGATGGCTCCTCTTCATGGGTTCGATGCACAGCAACCTCTGGGTGGGTCCGCGTATTCCGTTGCACGGTTGGCCATCGGTACTCTGCTGACTGTGGCTGAACCTACTGCGATCGTCCAATTGTCAGGTGTCGCCGTCCGTGCCGGTGCGGTGCCGATTCTGCGCGACATCAACCTGACGGTCGAACAAGGACAAGCCG
The DNA here is from genome assembly GCA_964441975.1 of uncultured Acidimicrobiaceae bacterium. Lineage (GTDB taxonomy): Bacteria > Actinomycetota > Acidimicrobiia > Spongiisociales > UBA5794 > UBA5794. The sequence continues at coordinate 696 of CAYTWC010000171.1, forward strand.
TCGGCCTCTTCGGTTCCAACGGTGCAGGCAAGACGACGCTGTTGCGTGTGATCGCGACGCTGAATCGTCCTTCTGCGGGGACCGGTCGTGTCCTCGGAGCAGAGCTGGACCGTGCGGAGCGGTTCGAGGTCAGACCTCGTATTGGCTACATCGGACACACGCCCGGTCTGTACCCGGAGCTCACCCTCGGCGAGAATCTTCGGTTCATCGCGGAGGCGATGGGGATCGACCCCGATTCGTGCGTCGATCACCTCGACAAGGTCGGGCTGTCGGGAGCGATCGACCGCCGAGCCGATCGATGTAGTCACGGGATGCAACGTCGGGCGGAGTTTGCCCGCGTTCACATGACTGGACCGGATCTTCTCCTTCTCGATGAGCCGCACTCAGCTCTTGATGACACGGCTGTCGCGCTGGTGGATGACCTCGTGAAGCGGACCATCGCTCGTGGAGGGTCTGCCGTTCTCGTATCCCACGAACGCGCTCGCGTCATGTCCCTGTCGGACAACGCCTACGAGATCGAGGGAGGAACCCTGTCATGAGTGCATCCTTCGGTCGCCAGACACGCGCGATCATGAAACGTGATCTCCTCAGGGAGCGTCGGTCGGGAGAGGTGGTGTGGATCACGATCCCGTTCGGAGCGGTTGCGCTGCTTCTCATCCCGATCGCCATCGGGATCGACACACCGACCCTGCGTGCTGTCGGTGTCGGCATGTTCTGGGTCGTGATCATGCTGTTCGGTGTATTGATCTCGGTTCGTCGGTCGACGTCTGATTCCCTTGCGCAACGCGACATGGTGGCGCTGACGGGAACCGACCCCGCCGCGGCGTTCGTGGGTGCCGCGCTCGCCAATGTCCTCCTGCTTGTCGTGTTCGAGGTCGTCCTCGGAACCCTCACCGTCATCCTGTACGACATCTCGCTCGCCGGGTGGCTGTGGATTCCGGCGATCCTGTTGCTTGTCGCCGTCGGTCTCGCACTTCTCGGCACGCTCGCCGGCGCCATCGTCGCAACCGGCCAGTCGGCGAGCGCGCTCGTTCCATTCATCGTCGCGCCTTTGTCCGTGCCGATCCTGATCGCGGCAACGCAGTCGTTTGAGGGCTTACGGCTTGGTCACAGTATCCTCACATGGGTTCTGATGCTGGTTGTCGTGGTGCTTGTCCTGGCGATCGCCGGAGTCCTTGCAGCTCGGCCTCTCCAGGAGACCTCATGACCACCGGCGTCGCTTCAGATCAGGCGCACACACGCTCCGCATCGTGGCCGTGGTATGCGATGGCTGTGGCCGGCGTGATCACCCTCACTGCCTCGTTCGTGGTCCCACCCGACGCTCTGCAGGAGCAGCTCTCCCGGATCCTCTATGTCCACGTCCCCGCGGCGTGGCTTGCGTATCTGGCGTTCGGGGTGACGATGATCGGTTCCGCCATGTACCTGTGGAAGAAGAACCTCCTGTGGGACCGGATCGCAGCTGCGTCGGCGGAGATCGGCGTGCTCTTCACAGGACTGACCCTCGTGGTCGGGATGATCTGGGGCAAGTCGACGTGGGGAGTGTGGTGGACATGGGATGCACGTCTCACACTCACAGCAATCATGTTCTTCGTGTACCTCGGCTACCTCGCTCTCCGTCGAACTACGGACGACCTTGAGTCTCGGGCACGACGGAGCGCGATTCTCGGCCTGGTCGCCATCGTGCAGATCCCTCTCGTGCATTTCTCCGTCGTGTGGTGGCGCGGTCTGCATCAGACGCCATCGCTCGTGAAGCCGGCGTCGGTCGACATGGACCCCGAAATGGTCTTCACGCTTCTCCTCGCCGTCGCCATGTTCTCGCTCTTCTATGTCGCGCTGATGTTCAAACGGGTCGAGCTCGCCAAACTCGAGGATGACCTTCTGATGCGTGACGTCTCCGACACCGGGCCGGTCGCCGGGGCCGCCGTCACGGCGCCGACACTCGGCGAGGACATCTGATGGATGTTGCCGAGCAGTGGAACTGGGTCGGGCTCGCGTACGGGGTGACCTACATCGCGTTGGTGGTCTACGCGGCCTCGGTAGCGTCCCGCATCTCCAAGGCGAGACAGCGGATCGACGGTGACTCGTGAAACGCTATCTGCGGTTCATCGTTCCGGCCGCCGTTCTCGTCGCGATTCTCGGGTTCCTGCTCGTCAACCTCAGTGCTTCGCTCGTGTACTACAACACGCCGGCTGAGGTCCAGGTGCGTGAAGGCAGCGACGAGCGGCTGCGTCTCGGAGGGAGGGTCGAGCCCGGGTCGGTCAACCAGGGCGATCAGACCGTGACGTTCAACGTTCAGGACTGCGACACCTTCGTCGCCGTCGTGCATCAGGGCGCTCCTCCCCAGCTGTTCCAGGAAGGGATCGGTGTGGTGCTCGAGGGCACGTGGGACGGTGCCGTCTTCGAATCCGACACGATGCTCGTCAAGCACGACGAGCAGTACCGCTCGGACGATGCCGAATACGACACGGAACGCCACGCCTGTAGCGAGTCATGATCGCCGCGGTCGGCTACCTCGCCGTCGTTGTCGCCGTCGGTTCCTCGGTCGCGTTGGTCATCCAGGGGATCCGGGCTTCGAGAGTCGGCGACCGAAGTCTCGCGGCTTTGCCGGTTCGGTTCCTCGTCGGGTCGGCGATTGTCGCATTCGTGGCTCTTGAGTTCGGAATCCTCACCCACGACTTCTCGATTGCATACGTGGCGAACAACACCGCCACCACCACTCCGACGCTGTTCCTGTTTGCCGCGGGGTGGGCTGCGTTGGAGGGTTCCATCGTCCTGTGGGGGCTTCTGCTGGCAGCGTTCACCGGGATCGTCTATCGATCCAAGGCGGGACATGACCAGCTCGGGCTGCTCGCTCTTGCGGTGATCGGCGGTGTCGCAGTCTTCTGGTTCGGTCTGATGGCAACCGTCGCGAATCCGTTCGCCGTGTGCACGGACGTCGCTGGCGGTGTCTGTGCTGATACATCGTGGTGGCCGCTCACCCAATCCGTCGGGCCCCTTGAAGGCCGTGGACCGAATCCCCTGCTCCAGAACCACATCCTGATGGCGGTGCACCCACCGGTGCTCTACGTCGGGTATGTCGGGATGACCGTGCCGTTCAGTTTTGCCATCGCGGCCCTCATCCGCAGGGAGTCAGGAACGCGCTGGCTGGACCGCACGCACCGATGGACCCTGGTGTCATGGGCGTTTCTCACAGCAGGGATCATGTTGGGCGGGTGGTGGTCGTACGAGGTGCTCGGATGGGGTGGATACTGGGCATGGGATCCGGTGGAAAATGCCGCTCTCCTCCCGTGGCTCGCCGCGACGGCATTCCTGCACTCGGCCCTCGTCCAACGAAGACGCGGGATGCTCCAGTCGTGGAATTTCCTTCTCGTGATCGCAACGTTCTCCCTGACGATCCTCGGTACGTTCCTCACGAGATCCGGGGTTATCGCTTCGGTACATTCGTTCACGCAGTCCGCGATCGGTCCTGCCATCCTGACGTTCCTGATCGTCGTCGTCGTCTCGTCGCTCACGTTGTTCGTCTTCAGCGCGAGCGACATCGCTCAATCCCCACGCCTCGACTCGCTCTCGTCTCGGGAAGGCTTCATCCTTGCAAACAACCTTCTTCTCGCGGTCTTCACGTTCACGGTGCTCTTCGGCACGATGTACCCGCTTATCGTCGAAGCAATCTCGGGTGATGAGGTTGCCGTTGGTCGGCCCTTCTTCGACAAGGCGGCAGTGCCTCTTGCCTTGATGCTCCTCCTGCTCATCGGGTTCGGTTCGGTCGCTCCGTGGCGTGTCGCCACCCGAACCGTTCTGTGGAAACGACTCCGATGGCCGATGGCTGCAGCACTCGTTGTCGGCGCTGTGGCGGTCGTGGCTGGACTCGACTCGATCGGAGTCGCAGTCACCCTCGTCCTCGCCGTCTTCGTGGTCGGAGCCATCGGGCAGCGATTCGTCGAAGTCGTCGCTGCCAGGCCGGAAGGTGTTGCAAACGCCGCGGCAAAGATCGTCACGAACGATCCCGGGTATTGGGGCGGACAGATTGCTCACATCGGCGTTGCCCTCGTTGCGATCGCCCTCGCAACCACGAGCGGCCTTGCGGCGCGGGACACGATCACAATCGACGCGGAAACCAGTGTCACCTCGGGTGGCTATTGCT
>CAYTWC010000172.1:0-4818 GCA_964441975.1 uncultured Acidimicrobiaceae bacterium
ACTCGTGTGCGGAACCAAGCGCAATCCGGAGAAATCGTTTGAACTCAGTTTCGGATATGTACGCCGCACCTTCGGAGTTGTTCAATGGGATGGACGTCGATGCTCTACGCATCTGTGAGATCAAGCCAAAACGCTCTTCACGAGGGAAAGCGGATGTGAGCCGATACACGTCGCGGGTGATCTCGATCGAGCGCTGCCAGACCTTCAGGTTGTCATATCGGTGCACGTCCTAGATGTAGCACGCGACTCAACCGAATGGAACAGCGCTGGAGACGCGTTCTGATTTCTGGGATCTGAGATCTGAGATCTCGGAGGTCACCGGAGGTGACCTCCGTGCCATTCCAGGATTGCTTCGAAGCGTTCCTGGCGGTGTTTGGGGGTTCCCGAGCGCGATAGCTCGTGGCCTTCGCCCGGCGGGAACAGGAGGAGCTCGGTGTCGAGACCTTTGGTTGCCAGCAGGGTGAAGAGCTGCTGGCCCTGTTCGACTGGGCACCGGAAGTCGTGCTCGGAATGGATGATCAGCGTCGGCGTCTCGATCGCGTGAGCACGCGACAGGGCACTCGCACGCCACAGGTCCAACGCACCGTGTGGCATCTCCGCTTGGAGGTACAGCGGGATGAAGAACGGGATGTCGGTGGTTCCGGCCATCGACAACCAGTTGTAGACCCCGCGTTCTGCCACCGCGGACTTGTACCGCTGATCCATTGAGGTGATCATCGCGGTCGAGAGCCCTCCGTACGAACCACCCATGATGCCCATCCGGTCGAGGTCAAGCCTCGGGAACCGCTCGGCTGCTGCGTACGGCGCGGACTTGAGATCGAGCTGATCCGCGGGCATCTCCTTGCCCCACTCGCCGATCGGAGTGTTGACATGGTCCTGACCGTATCCGGACGACCCGCGCGGGTTCACGGCGACGACACCGTAGCCGGCGGCGGCGTAGATCTGGAATTCGTCGAAGAAGCCCCACGTGTATTGCGCTGCGGGTCCACCGTGGATGTTGAAGAGCAACGGAACGGTGTCGTCGCCGGGGGGAAGCAGCACCCATCCGTGGATCGTGTGACCGTCGGATTCGAACGTGAACTCCTCAGGGTCGACCAGGTTCGCGGCTTCGATGAACGCACCGTTGAAATCGGTCACGGCGGTTTCGGCACCGTCGGGATCGACCGACACGACCTCGCCAGGGGACGTCGGTGTCGAAACGGTGATGACCGTGGTGCCGTCCGTGTGAGGGGCGAATCCTGTGATCACCCGCTTACCCCCGATCAACAGCTCTTCTGAGTCCGATGAGAAGCGATAGACCTGCTCAGCTCCTCGATGCTGGGAGACGGCGAGTACCGCACCGCCTCGGACCGGTCGTGGGTTCAGAGCGGATCCCGAAGTGCCTCCGGTCATGATGTGGCGATCGGTGGCGGTCATCGGATCGACGCCACCATCACCGTCGAGTCGGTGGAACTGAGCGAGATCGAGCGTCGCGACATCACTTGGTATGCCGAGTGCATGGAGTCCGCCGTCCGGGTCGAATCCGACCCACGTCCAATCTCCTCGCGGCGTCACTGCGATCGGGTCGGTGTCCGTAGAGATCCCGACGGTCCACGCACGGTTCAGGTCTTGCATCCAAGGCTGATTCTCCGTGACCGACAAGAAGGCGATGGTCGAACCGTCCGGGGACCAGGCCGGATGACTCTCGGAGAACTCCCCGCTGGTGAGCTGGCTCGCTTCCTCGGACTCGACATCGACGATCCAGATGTGCGATCGGACGTTGTACGTCCACGACTTGTTGTCGAATCGAAACGCCGGCTCGGTGATCCTGCGGGGTGCACGCTCGCGCTCCTCCTCGTCGTCGATGCCGTCGATGTACTCAGCAGCGACGACGGCTATCAGCGTCCCGTCGGGCGACCAGGCGAACTCGGTTATGCCGAGTGGGAGGTCGGTGAGCGTCCGAATCACACGGTCCTTACCCCGAACCACCAGTTGCGGCTTCGCATCACTACCGGCCGATTTGCGGATGAATGCGATTGTGGCGCCATCGGGAGACCACCGCGGCGAGTAGTCATTGTCGCCTTCGGTCAGTCGTTCGAGACGACCCTCTCCGTGGATCCACAGGTGGCGCAGATACACGTCCTCCTCGAGGTCCATCTGCGTCGTACCGAACACAAAGGTATCTGTGGTCGGGTGATGCTGTACATCACCGGGGATTCGATACTCGCCGAGTTGATCAGGACGCAACGCTGTTCCTTTCATGAACTGCGGCGACACCCTATCGGATTGCCGTCGCTGTGGCGCTGCCGACATGTCACACCGCCGTCGGAACCGGTACCGTGCCGTTCAATGCATCGATTCGTCGCTTCCGGTTTCTACGTCGGCCTGATTCCGTCGCGGATCTGGGGTTCGGACAACGGAGCCGGCACGTTCGGTGCTGCACTGGCAGCAATCGTCGCCTATGTCCTGTGGGACTATCCGTGGTGGGTACACGCCGGCGTCTTTGTTGTGTTCTTGGTTCTGTCACTCTGGTCGGCTCGCCCATTCTCGGCCGACCATGGCGACCCCGGGTGGATCGTCATCGACGAGATGGCGGGCACGTTCGTCGCGGTCATCGGTCTCGCGGGGTGGCCGTGGGTGGTCGCGGTCGTCGTGGCACGACTTGCCGACATCTTCAAGATCCTCCCCGGGGTCCCGCAGGCCGAACGCCTCCCCGGCGCTGTCGGTGTCACCATGGACGACGTCGTCGCTGGCATCTACGGCCTTGCCGCCGGATGGCTGACGTGGTGGATCCTGTAGCGCCGGTCTGTCCGGAGCCTCCGAACTCCGAGCACACCCCGAGCTAGAGCTCGATGTAGCGAACCGCCGAGATACCGTCGAGGTCTGCGATCGCAGCCACGTGGTCCTGGGTGAGGGGGTTGTCGACCGAGATGCCCATCATCGCACCGACGCCCGACGGCGACCGACCGACGACCATGTCAGCAATGTTGCACCCGTTCTCCCCCAGATACGTCCCGACACGTCCGATGCATCCCGGGGAATCGTCGTTGCGAACGAGGAGCATGTACTTCGTGATCGGAACCTCTATGGCGTAGCCATCGACCCCTATCAGAACCGGACCCTTCCGCGACATCACGGTGCCGGCGATCGTTCGCTCGACGCCATGGACGGTCCCGGTCAGGCGAATCACCGACTGATAGTCGGACGTTTCCCCCTGGGCCTCCTCGATGAGGCGGACACCCTTCGAGGCGGCGATCAGCGGTGCATTGACGTACGACACAGGCTCTTCGGTGGAACCTGCCAAAGCGCCCTTGAGCGCGGAGAGAGCGAGGGGTCGCACTGGTTCACTCGCGAGCCTGCCCTTCGCTGTCACGATCAACTCGCTCGGGAGACCCTTGGCCTGCACACCGAAGATCCGGCCGAGCTGTTCAGCAAGGCCGATGTATGGCTTCACATCGGCCGAGACGGTGGCACCGAGGTCGAGGTTGACAGCGGACAAGACCAACTGGCCGGACAGCGCCTCGGCGACAGATTGTGCAACCGCAACCCCTGCCTTGTCCTGAGCTTCGCGGGTGCTCGCCCCCAAGTGCGGTGTGACGGTCACCTGCGGGAGTTTGAACAGCGGACTGTCGGTCTTCGGCTCGGAGTCGAAGACATCCACGGCTGCACCACCGACCTTCCCGCTGACAACGGCGTCGGCGAGATCCGCCTCGTTGAGGATCCCTCCGCGAGCCACGTTGATGATGCGCACGCCATCTTTCATCGTCGCGATCGAATCCGCGTTGATGAGGTTCTCCGTCTCGGAGTTTCGCGGCAGATGGATCGTGATGACATCGGCCGCAGCGAGTACGTCGGCGAGCGGAAGGAGGTCGACGCCCAGTCGGCGAGCGCGGTCCGCCGAGACATACGGGTCGTAGGCGATGAGCGACATGCCGAACGAGGATGCGCGCTGCGCGACCAGTGTGCCGATCTTGCCGAGACCCAGAACTCCGAGCGTCTTGCCGTGGAGTTCCACACCCTCGAACTTCTTGCGATCCCATCTCCCCTCTCGCAGGCTCGCATCCGCTTCGGCAACCCGACGAGCCTGCGCGAGAATGAGCGCCATCGTGTGCTCGGCGGCAGAGATCGTGTTCGCATTCGGAGCATTGACCACCATGACGCCGTGTTCCGTCGCTGCTTCGAGGTCGATGTTGTCCACGCCGATACCAGCACGGCCGACGACCTCCAGCAGTGGCGCTGCCTCGATCATGGCGCGATCGACATCGGTTGCCGATCGCACGATCAGCGCGTTGGCGTCCTTCAGGGCCGCAACCACCTCGGACCGGTCGGCACCGACGAGATCACGAACCTCGCACTTGTCTGCCAGAGCCTCGATACCGGCGTTCGCTATCGCTTCGGCGACGACGACGATCGGGCGGGGGTTGGTGTTTGCTGATTCGTTGGTCATTTCAATTCGTCTTGTCTCTCAGTATCTGCTGAACCATCTTCGGATCCGCCTTGCCGCCCATGTGTCTCATGACCTGCCCCATGAGGAAGCCGATCGGCTTCGAGTCGCCGGATCGTATCTTCTCGACAGCCTCGGGATTGTCAGCGATGACCACATCGACGGCAGCCTCGAGGGCGCCGGCGTCCGAGACCTGCAAGAGGTCCTGAGCGTCGGCGATCTCCGAGGGTGTTCCCTCGCCGTCCATCGCCCGTGTCAGCACATCCTTGGCAGCAGACGACGACAGTTTGCCGTCGTCGACCATCGACGCAAGTTCGGCGAGATGGGCCGACGTGAGTGCCGAGGCGCCGACTTCGGATTCGTGCCGACGTGCGTGAGCCACGGCTTCCCCGGTG
>CAYTWC010000173.1:0-4808 GCA_964441975.1 uncultured Acidimicrobiaceae bacterium
ATGGCGACGTCGTGCCAAGGGTCGTGGTCGTTGAGGAGGTGGTCGTCGTGGGTGCTGGGACACATGACGGTCGTGGAGTGGTGGAACCCGAAGCCGTGGTGAGGCAGGAGACCAGTCCGGTGGCGCTGTCCGTGAAGGCCATCGCACCCGCCGCCACTGCGAAGTCGAAGGGATTACCGAGACCGTCCGCTATGACCGGGTCGGCCAGGTCGATCCAGACATCGTCATAGAACACCGGCTGCAGCTCGCCAGCGGCCGGTGGTGCAGGTGGTCCGTCACCCGCGCACGGTCCGTACGTACCGACGAACGCCGGGATGGCGGCGACGACGTAGGACCAGCCATCGGGGAGACCGGTGATGGACCAGTTGCCATCGGCATCCGCAACAGCGGGGAATGCATACTGCGGATCGGATAGGACGAAGATGCAGGCGCTCCCGACGGGCGTCCCTCCGGATGTGATGACGGATCCCGAGAAACTCGTCGTCCCGATCGGAGGCGCTGCCTCGATCCATTCGCTCCAGCCATACGTCTGATTCTCTTCCGTGCCTGATTCTCCCATCGCCTCGATCTGACCTCCTGAATACGGGGAGACATCGGGTTCGACCGAGACGATCGCTGAGATGGTCTGTGGGCTGTCCACCGCATCACCATCCCAGTCGCAGGTGATCGTCGTGGTCGTTGTCTGACAGTTGGTCAGTTCGGCCGAAACCGAGTCGATGCTGAGGGAACCGAATCCGGGGTCGGCATTGAGTCGGAGCCCGACGGTGATGGGACCAGCGTCTCCCGAAAGGGAGAAATCTGCCGAGACCGTCGCAGCGGAACCGACAGGAATCGGGTTGGGTGTCACGGCCGAAACGGTGACAGAGAGTTCGTCGATGGCCGCCCGGGCTTCAACCGGAGTCGCCAACAGAACGGCGACCGTGATTAAGGGCACAATGGCCAACGAGCCCAGTGATCGGAACAAGGTCGGGGTGCGAGACATGGTGGTGGTCCTTTGACGCTCGGAATGAGGTTGTGAGCCGACCGGAGGAACCGTCGGTTTCACCGCGTATATCGGGACAAGTTCCCACGGGTTGAGCGCTATTTGCGCGGTGGTGAGCGCCCGCGACATCAGGCGAGATCAGCCCCTCGCTCAGAGCAGGTCGAGGACCCCCAGACGCCGCTGCGCCGGCTCGGGAGGCAACTCCACCACGAGGTGTTGAACCGGCGCTGCTGCTTCAGGGATGAGCACGAGGCTGACATATCCGACCTGGATCACGAGGGCAAGGACCCCGGCCGACCACAACCCGAGCGAGGTCGGCCAGATCGGGAGCACCGGGATGAGCGCACCCACGACCCATGCCATCTGGAACAAGGTTTCGGCGTTGGTGAACGCTCGGGCACGCTCGGACTCCCCGAGCGTCGTGTGCATCATCGCGTCGAATGCGAATTTCGCCATGCCCCACGCGAAGCCCGCGGCACCAACCAAGACGGCGGCAGCCGCGATCGACGTCCACTCGGCAGCCATGAAGGCCGCGATCGCCTGCACGGCGAGCGCTCCGACGACCATCGGCTCTTCTCTGACATACGATCCGACGGCCGGTGCGGCCCATGCTGACAAGAAGTACCCGAATCCTGCGGCACCGAGAAGGAGCGCCAAACCACCGAAGCCGTCATCGCTCTCGGTCACGGCGAACGCGATCAGGAACACGAGATACCCGTTGAGGAACCGCACACCCGCCGTGGCGAACCGTATGAGGCGGATGCGTCTCGGCAGGTGGCGGCGGGACGTCCGGGGCGCCTTCGACCGTCCGACCGGCGGCAGCTGGAAGGCGGAAACAGCCGATACGGCGTACAGCACGATCGAGACGAGGAGGACGAGCGACGGACCGGCGATTGCGTCGATGCCGACACCGATCGGAACCACGACCCCGGCCGCGATCACGCCTGCGCGCGCGAGCCTTGCGTTGGCGTCGATCAGCTCATCCGTGTTCCTGACAACGACGGGGAGGACACTCGACCGTGAAATCCCGTGGAACCTCGACAGGACCAATGACAAGAACGCTAACGGGAAGAGCCAGAGCGAATCGATCGTGAATATGAGTCCGCCGGCGACGACTGCGCGGCCAGCCGCCGACACGGCAAGGCCCGTCCTGTAGGCGCCCGGCGACCGCTCGAACAAGCGACCCAGGAATGGACCGAGGACCGCAAACGGGGCGAGGGTGAGCAGCAGGTACAGGGCGACGTTGGACCGAGCCTCGGTGGACGGCACCGAGAAGAAGAGCGACCCTGCAAGAGCGACGGCGATCAGTGCGTCACCTGCTACCGAGGCAGCGTGGGACTCTGCGAGCCGTCCGTAGCCGTGGCCCCACCCCCGGAAGACCGAGACGAAGGCACGACCGAACGATCGCAGCAGACCTGCCCATCGGGTGCCCGGCTCCGTTCTGATCACCATGCTCGACCCTATCGCAAACGTTGTGGAACGCCGGGTATCACGAACGCGGGATGCACCTAGAGCAGCTGTGTCGCAAGCTCAGCGAGGGGACTCCGCACCGTTCGCTCCATGGTGATGTGCCCGAACATCGGGTTGCCCTTGAACTTCTCGATCAGCGCCGCAAGTCCACCGAACGGCGACACGTACGGGTTGTCTACCTGCGTGAGGTCTCCACAGAACACGACCTTGGAGTTCGCAGCCATCCTGGTGAGGATGACCTTGAGTGTCGGGAGTTCGAGGTTCTGGGCTTCGTCGACGATCACGAGTTCGTTGGTGATCGACCGTCCTCGCAGGTACGTCACCGCGGCCATCTCGAGCACATCGCGCTCGAACAGCTCATCGACGGCATGACGCGGGTTTCCGCCTTCGTCGCCGAACAACGCATACAAGTTGTCGTGTACCGCGGCCATCCACGGTTCAAGCTTGTCGTTGAGGTCGCCGGGAAGGAACCCGACTTCCTGACGTCCGACGGCGATCAATGGTCGGTACACGGACACGCGTCGATAGCGGCCCATCTCGATCACCTGCTCGAGGCCGGCGGCAAGCGAGAGGAACGTCTTGCCTGTTCCTGCCATGCCCATGAGGCTGACCGCCTGGATGTCCGGATCGAGGAGGAGATCGGCGGCGAACGCCTGACGGGTGTTCTTGGTTTCCACTCCGAAGAGTTGCCGTGCACCGGGAACACGGATGGCGACCGGATCGGGGCCAGGCTCGGCAACCCGTGCGAGCGCAGAGGCCGACCCGGGTCCCTTGAGAACGAGATACTGGTTGACGATTCCCTCGAGTTCGGGAACGGCGGCCTTTCCGGAGTCATACATCTCGTCAATGACGTCCGCATCGACCTCGACCTCGGCTACGCCGCTGTACGACTCGTCCACCTCGACGGTGTCGCCGCGGTAGTCCTCGACCGCGATGCCCAGCTGGGCACCCTTGATTCGCAGCGCGGCGTCCTTCGTGACCAAGACCGCACTGCCGACCTCATCATCCAGATTCAGACAGCTTGCGAGAATCCGGTGATCGGGGGTCGATGGATCCAGTACTTCAGGCAGTCGGTCGGATCGGATGCCGTTGAGCTCGATCCGGAGCGTGCCCCCGGACGGGATCGGGTGTTTGTCGGCCAGACCACCTTCGCGCGATGCACCGAGTTCTTCGAGCAGACGGATGGCACGACGTGCGTTGGCACCGACCTCATCCATCCTGGTCTTCTGCCGATCAAGCTCTTCGATGACGACGAGAGGAAGGACGACATCGTGTTCATCGAAGCGGAACATCGCATTCGGATCAGCCAGCAGGACGCATGTGTCGAGCACATATGATCGGCGACTCATCGATCGACTAGCGGTCCGTTCCAGCACCAGCCGAACCTACCGAAGGACTGACTCCAAAGCAACGACCCTCGGTGCGTTCACACGCACACACACGCCGTATCGGTTCGTGGAGACCCGAGTCCCCGTCGCGGAAGCGCCAGGTCGTACACTGTCGGCATGAAATACGCTGTCATCGGTGCAGGTTCGTGGGGGACGACGGTCGGTGCGCTCATCGCCGACACGGTGGAGACGGTCCTGTGGTCACGAAACCGCGACGTGGCTGACGAGATCGAGACACGTCACCGCAACACCCCGTACCTCGAAGGGTTCGATCTCCCCTCGTCGCTCGGTGCGACGACCGATATCGAGGCCGCTGTGGCGAACGCGGATGTCGTCGTGATGGGTGTTCCGTCGCACGGCTACCGGGCGGTTCTCGAGACGTGCGCGCCGCTCATCGGGTCGTCGACGCCGATTCTCTCGCTGTCGAAAGGCATCGAAGAGGGAACGTTGATGAGGATGACCGAGGTGACACAGAGCGTCCTCGGCGACCACGATCCGGACGTCATCGGGGTCCTGACAGGACCGAACCTCGCCAGGGAGGTCATGGAAGGGCAACCCGCAGCAACCGTCATTGCACTCGGCGATGGTGATCGCGCGACGGAGATGCAGCGGATCTTCATGGCGAGGACATTCCGGGTGTACACCAACCCCGACGTGGTCGGTTCCGAGATCGCAGGAGCGATCAAGAACGTCATGGCAATCGCTGCGGGAATGGCCGCGGGCAAAGGATTCGGGGACAATTCGCTTGAAACGCTTGTGACGAGGGCACTCGTGGAGATGACACGACTCGGTGTCGCCATGGGAGGCGACTTCAGGACCTTTTCTGGGCTTGCCGGGCTCGGAGACCTCATCGCAACCTGCAACTCGTCCCAGAGTCGCAATCACAAGGTCGGGTTCGGTCTCGGTCAGGGGCGTCAACTGGATGCGATCGTGACCGAGATGAACATGGTGGCCGAAGGGGTGAAGTC
>CAYTWC010000174.1:0-2656 GCA_964441975.1 uncultured Acidimicrobiaceae bacterium
ACCGCTTCGACCACTTCGGTCCGCCGGTCCAGCAGTGCAGCACAGCGTCCTCGCCGAGTTGGGCGTCTTCGAGCATCGCATGGACGTCGGCGAACGCATCACGGCAATGGATGATGATGGGCTTGCCGAGGTCGGATGCGAGCGCGAGCTGTGCGGCGAAGGCCACGCGCTGATCATCTCGTGGGGCGAGGTTCCGGTAGTAGTCGAGGCCACATTCCCCGATCGCATCAGCACGCGACGCAAGGCCGGTGATGGTCTCGGCCTGATCCCGCCACGCGGAGGCTTCGTGGGGATGAAGACCTGCGGACCAAAGGACGGTATCGGGGTATGCCATTGCCAGAGCTTCGCTCTGTCGTGAGCTGTCGGCATCGACACCGGGGCATACGATCCATGCGACATCGCTTGCGTGTGCTCGTCCCATGACGTCGTCGATCCGATCCTCCAGCATGAACAGATGACCATGGGTGTCGACCCACTGGATATCCGACATCGGACTACTCCTCGGGTTCGAGCTCGACTTTCGAGAAAAGCGGCGGGAGGTCGCCGATCAACGTGCCGGCCTCGATGGCAGGTGGCTCCCACCGTATCGGGTCGTCGCTCCCGACGACGCCGAGCGCCGCAAGCACCGATCGTGATGAGTTCGGGAGATACGGATACAACGCAACGGCGGCCGCCGCCACCATCTGTGTCGCCACCCACAGCGTTGTCCCGGTCCGACCCATGTCGGTCTTGGCGGAGGTCCACGGTGCCATGTCGCTTATGTAGGCATTCGCCTCTTGGGCGGCCTGCATCGCCCTGGCTATACCGGCTCTGAGCTTGACGGCGCCGATCAGATCGCCGACTTCGTCGAGCGCCGTCCTGGCCGACTCAAGGGCTGCGTCGTCGGCGGCTGTGAGATCGACTGGTGGAGGGACCTCACCGTCGAAGTATCGGTTCGTCATCGACACCAGCCGGTTGACGAGATTCCCCCAGGTCGCGACAAGTTCCTCGTTGACGCGTCGGACGATTTCGTCGTCGTGCAGTTCGCTGTCATTCGACTCGGGAAGGCTCTGGGCGATGGCGTATCGCAGCGCGTCGGTTTCGAACCGATCGAGGTACCAGCCAAGCGGCCGCCCAACACCCATCGACTTGGACGCCTTCCGTCCGCCGAACGTCACGTACTGGTTCGCCGGTACGTCCGTGGGAAGGTTGAGATCGCCGTGACCCATGAGCAGGGCCGGCCAGTAGATCGCATGGAACGGGATGTTGTCCTTGCCCACGAAGTAGAACGCCTCCGCGTCGGGGTTCTCCCACCAAGCCCGCCACGCCTCCGGGTCGCCCTGCAGCTCCGCCCATTCCTGGGGCGCCGACAGATACCCCATCACGGCTTCCCACCAGACGTAGATCGACTTTCCCGCGCCGATGTCATCGACAGGGAGCGGAACACCCCAGTCGAGATCCCGCGTGAATGCTCGATCGTGGAGTCCATCGGTCACCATGCCGATCGCAAAGTTGAGGACGTGGGGCCTCCACCCCTCACGGGTCTTGAGCCACTCGAGCATCGGCTCGTTGAATTCGCTCAGTTTCCAGTAGTAGTGCTCGGTCTCTTTGAGAACGGGAGTCGACCCTGAGAAGCGACTCTTCGGGTCGATGAGGTCGATCGGATCGAGCGTCTTGCCGCAGTTGTCACATTGGTCACCGCGGGCCTTGCCATAACCGCAGTTCGGGCAGGTTCCCTCGACGTACCGGTCCGGAAGGAAACGCTGCTCCTGCTCGTCGAAATATTGCTCGGCAGTGTCGGTGTACAGGTATCCGTTCTCGAGGAGCTTGAGGAAGAACTCCTGCACGACGCGACGGTGCGTGTCGGTCCCCGTGGTGGTGAACAAGTCGAACTCGATATCGAGGTCGTCCCAGTACGTGAGGAACTCAGGATGGTACTTCCCGACGATATCTGCCGGGGAGACTCCGAGTTCGTCCGCCTTGACGGTGATCGGTGTGCCGTGCACGTCGGACCCCGAGACCATCAGGACGTCGTCGCCGAGGGCCCTGCGGTAGCGGGCAAAGATGTCCGGGGGGAGGTAGGCACCTGCGATGTGACCAAGGTGCAACGATCCTTGGGCGTAGGGCCATGCGACCGCGACGAGGACCTTGGTCGGTTCCGGGTTCTTCGGTTGCGGATTCATGGGGCGATAGTAGGGCAGGGACCGTGGGTTGAGGATTTCTGCCGAATCACGCCCGAAGAATGTCCCACCATCCGACTGGGTCGGTACCATTGGTGATGCCCGGGAAGTCCCCGGCCGTTCCCGAACGGAGTATCACCTTGGATACCCTCATCGTCAGAAAGATCGACGATCTCGGTCGAATCGTCGTCCCCGCCGAGACCAGGCGCCTGTTCAACATCCACGAGGGCGATGAACTCGCCATCACGGTCGAGAACGGCGGCATCGTGCTCCGGAAGCTGGAGTCGACCTGCATCTTTTGCGAAGGTACCGAGGACCTTCGCAACTATCGCGGACGAGGTGTGTGCGCCGATTGCCGCACCACGTTGGGTAGCGAGTAGCACTCGGTCTACCCGCGATCCGACATTCAGTCGGTGGGTCTCTCGGATAGCAACCTCTCGTAGAGTTCGTTGCGGCTGACGCCGGTCGAGGCTGCAAACGATCTCGCTGCCTGCGAG
>CAYTWC010000174.1:2666-4805 GCA_964441975.1 uncultured Acidimicrobiaceae bacterium
ATGCGCCGCTGGCGAGTGCGTCGAGCGCGAGTTCGACGGCCACGTCGAGATCCGGTGCAGGTTCTTCGGCGGGCGATACGACAACGGTGAATTCTCCCCGTACATCACCGCCGAAGTTCCCAGCGGCATCGGAGGCGGTGCCGCGCCAGACCTCCTCGTGGAGCTTCGTGAGCTCCCTGGTCACAACGACTTGGCGGTCTTCGCCGGCCACTGATGCGAGGTCTGCAAGATCCTCGCCGACCCGCCGCGTTGCACAGAACAGCACGGTGGGGCGCGTGTCGTTGGCGATCGATTCGAGACGGGCTGTCCGGTCATGACCCTTCCGGGGCAGGAACCCCTCGAAGACGAAACGATCGCCACGGTATCCCGAAACTGCGAGGGCGGTGATCGGAGCGCTCGGACCGGGAACCGCCGTCACTGCCGCCCCTATGTCGACCGCAACCTCGACCGCGGACGCACCCGGGTCGGATACGACCGGCATTCCAGCATCTGAGACGAGTGCCACGGTTTCACCACCGGAGAGGCGCTCGATGAGTTCAGCGTTTCTGGCGTTCTCGTTGCCGGCGAAGTAGCTGCGCATCGGTGTGTCGACCCCGAGGGACCGCAGCAATGTCGCGGTTCGGCGGGTGTCCTCGGCAAAGACGACGTCAGCGGTCCGCATGGCATCGGCGAGCCGACTCGACACGTCGTCGAGATTCCCGATCGGGGTCGCACAGAGAATGAGGGTTCCGGGCATCGGATGGTCATGGTAGGCCGGTGACCTCGTCGCCCCTCCGCGGACCGTCGGCGAGATCAGATGTCTCGATGACGACATACGGGCGGAGCCTGGCGACGACACGACGGGGCGACACGCGCCGCACGGACTCGACACGACCATGTTCGTCGATCCACAGCGTGACAATGGCCCGGTCGAGTCCGAACGTGTGGATCGACCGTGTTCTCAGGAGGACCGGTTCGTCAAAGCCACGAAGCCCGAGGCGACGCATACGGAACCCTGTGAGTACGAGACATCGAAGAGAACCACCGGGCCAGCGCACGGTTCTTCGTCGGTACTTCATCGGGTTTGGTACGCTCCGATCACTATGGCAAAGGCAAAACGACGAAAACTGCGCGCCCGCCGCTCAAAGGCGAATCACGGCCGCAAGCCGAACGCCGGTCGCGGCTGACCACAGCCTTCCCGGCTGTCGGGCCCAGATTTGCCGAATCCACAACTCGGTACGACCGTGCGTTGCTTCGTCGCGCCGTGAGCGCTGGTGACGGTCTACCAGCTCGACACCTCGATGGGAAGAAGTTCGGGCCCACTGGCTTGCGCGTGGCGCGCTCCGTCCTTCGTTTGACGGGACGGTGACCCTAGAAGCCGAGCCAGTACGACACCGCTTCTCCGTAGCGCTCCACCGAGGCGCACAAGGTCGTCGGTGCAAGGGACAGGATCATCCCGTACTGCGACATCTCCAGTGGCGTCGCGTCTCCGAGGACGACGGCGTCGATCGCCTCGGCCGCATTCCCCGGCGGGGTCCCGGACGCTTGAAGAACCTCGAGCAGCACGCACGTCGATTCCGCCATCGCGAGAGCGATGGATGGATCTGCTTCGAGGTCCCCCGATTCCGGTAGTGCATCGAGAAATGCTTGCTGCTCGTCGGTGACGGCGACGGGCGTAGTCGATGGCAGCGTGGTGGTCGGTGACGTCGTCGTCGTGTCGTCCCCGCCCGTGGAACAGCCGACGACGACCACTGCGAACAGCGCAACGACGACGGTGAAACGGGTTACGGATTGCATGGTCGGGATGGTCATCCTGTCACGGTAGAGGGAATCGGAGGCTCAGCAGTACCGTCGCTCAGAGGCCGAGTTGGCTACGAAGGTCGCCGACGGCGCCGGCGTTCGTCGAAGCAAGGAACCAGAACTCGTCCTCGATGCGGTCGATGAAGACCGTCTTCCCACTTCCTTCGAGGAGGAGACCGCCGGCTGATTCGGTTGATGACGAAGCTCCCATCGGCCCCCTCGCATGGGCGATGAGTCCGTTCACGAGGTCTTCGGCATCCTCGACGCTCTCAGCCAGATAGTGCCACGCGACTGCGACATCGTTACCGTTCACGAACACCCGATACGAGTCGTTACCCCAGCCAGCCGCTGCCTGGGTCA
>CAYTWC010000175.1:0-4779 GCA_964441975.1 uncultured Acidimicrobiaceae bacterium
GTGAAGTCCTTGCGGAGAACAGGGACATCCACTGCGGCGCGGACGTTTCGAAGGTCATCGAGCGAACCTCCGAAGAAGTTCGGCTCCGTCAGGACCGAGATCGCATCAGCTCCTCCTTCGACGTACCGGATGGCCTGCTGCACAGGGTCAAGGGCCGCGTCGATGTCCCCGGCCGAAGGCGAACGCCGCTTGATCTCGGCAATCACCGAAAGACCCGGGGCCGCGAGCGCTGCTTTGAAATCACGGACCGGCGGGGCGGTCATGAGTTCCGAGCGGAATCTGTCGATCGACTCCGCTGCGTGTGCGGCGCGCTCATCGGCGGTGACGAGGATCTCGTTCAGCATGGGTGCATGGTATCGCCGGTCCGAACCGCCGGACCGACAGAAGCATGCGACACCGATCTCTCAATGCCCGACCGCCGTGCCTAGGTTCGAACACACACAGCATCACGACGAACAGGACGACAGATGACACCCCCCATTGCCCGCCGCCACACGCAGGTCCTCGTCGTCGGTGGCGGTGCGGCTGGCGTCGCTGCCGCGATGGCGGCAAGCGACAACGGAGCAGACGTCGTCCTCATCGAGCGGGGAACTGCTCTGGGCGGAGAACTGATCGGAGGACTTCCGTATCTCGGCACCCACAACGCCGCTGGCGAACCGATCGTCGGCGGACCGTTCTCGGAACTCATCTCGAAGTGCGACGAACTGAATGGCCATGTCGGCACAGCGTTCGACGGGCGCCTCATGTACGGGACGCTCGCCGACCCCGAGGTGATGAAGCTTGCGGTGGTGGATGCGCTCGCGGAGCGACGGATCCGCACGATCCTGGGAACGAGCGTCGATGAGGTCGTCGTCGAGGATGGTCGCGTCGTCGGCGTGCTCGCGCCGACAAAGCACGGTCGAACGCTTCACACGGCAGATGTCGTCATCGATGCCTCAGGGGATGGCGACGTGGTTCATCGAGCGGGGGGCGCCGTCTGGGTCGGCGACGGGAAGGGCACGATGCAACCCGTGACGCTGGTGTTCCGGATGAGCCACATCGACTTCGATCCGCTCCTCACCTTCATCAGGGACAACCCGGACGAGTTCACACTTGCGGAGAGTCCCGCCATCACGAAGACGGCCGCCGAGTGCGCCATGGACATCCACCGGTCCGGTATTCCGTTCGCCATGCTCCAGGGTGAGCGTGAAGGCTCTCGTCTGAGCACGGCGATCGCATCGGGTTCCATGTATCAGACCACAGGCATCTGGATGTGGCCGACCTCCATGCAAAGGCGCGAAATGGGCTTCAACACGACCCGCGTGTCAGGGGTCGACGGAACCGATCAGATCGCGATGGCAGACGCACTCGCACAGTTGACGGTGCAGGTGCAACAGGCGATCGCGTTCCTGCGCACCGAGATTCCCGGGTTCAGCGGTGCACATCTCAGCGGCGTTGCCCCCAAGGTGGGCATCCGCGAAACCCGCAGGATCCAAGGCGACGTCGTGCTCGGTCGCGAGGACGTTCTTCGGGGGATCAAACGCCCCGACGGGGTCGCCAAGGGCGGCCACCATGTCGACATCCACGGCGAGGGGACCTACCAGAAGAGGATCCCGGTCGATGCCGGGATGTCCTACGACATCCCGTACGGTGCGCTGATACCCGAACAACTGACGAATGTCATCGTCGCGGGGCGATGCGTTTCGTCCGATCGCGAAGCCAACGGATCGGCGAGGGTCATCGGCACCTGCATGGCGATGGGTCAGGCCGCAGGTACGGCTGCGGCGATCGTTGCAACCCGTGGCCTTGCAGATGTTCGTGGCTGCGATGTCGCGGAACTGCGGACCGTCCTCACCGAACAGGGTGGCATCGTCGACGGGACGAGGTAGGGGCGTTGAGCGTTGAGGGTGAAGCGTGAAGCGTGGCGACGCTCAACGCTCAACCCTCAACCCTTTCAAACCGCTCATCTCGCTCGCAGCCGCGATGGCGGTCAGCACCGCCCGGGCCTTGTTGACACATTCCTCGTATTCGAACCGAGGATCCGAGTCGACGACGACCCCCGCACCGGCCTGGACCCATGCTGTGTTGCCTTTGATCACGCAGGTCCTGAGCCCGATCGCGGTGTCGATGGTCCCCGAGAAGTCGACGTAGCCGACGGCACCGGCGTAGGGGCCTCGTGCCGTCGGTTCGAGATCGTCGATGATCTCCATCGCCCTGACTTTCGGCGCGCCGGTCACCGTTCCGTGAGGGAAGGTCGCTCTGAGCACATCGATCGGTCCGACGCCCGGCATCACATCGCCCGAGATACCCGAGACGATGTGCATCACATGCGAGTATCGCTCGATCACCATCACATCGTCAACGGTGACGGACCCGAAGTCGCAGACGCGACCGAGATCGTTCCTCGCGAGGTCGATCAACATCACATGCTCTGCGCGTTCCTTCGGATCGGCGAGCAATTCTGCTTCGAGGGCGGCATCCTCGGTGTCGGTGGCGCCGCGCGGTCGGGTTCCGGCGATCGGTCTCGAATAGGCGACGCCATCACGCACCCGTGTCATCAGTTCGGGCGACGACCCGACGATCGACACATCGCCCGTTCGCACGAGGAACATGAACGGTGAGGGGTTCACCAAACGAAGGGCCCGGTAGACCGCAAACGCGTCGCCGTTGAACTCGACCTCGAAGCGAAGAGACGGGACGATCTGGAATGCGTCACCCGCGATGATGTGGTCGACAGCGGTGGACACGTTCGACTCGAACTGGTGCTGGGTCATGTTCGCTGCCGCGTTCGGCACGCGCTCGAAGGTCGGTCGGAGCCCGGCTTCCGCTGATCGTCCGGCTCCCAGCCGCTCGACCGCTTCAGACAGCGCAACCACAGCCTGTTCATAGTCCGCAGACGGGTCGTCGCCGATGTAGACGTTGCGAATGAGGATGATGGAATCGCGGAGTCGGTCGAACGCCGCGAGCCCACCCGCGAACTGCCACACCATCTCAGGCAGGTCACGATCGTCGGCGGGCCCGTTCGGGAGATGTTCGATGTAGCGCACGGCGTCGTAGGCCAGGAACCCCACGGCGCCCGTATGAAGGGGAGGAACCGGTCCCGGCAGCGCGAGTTCGTCCTCGTCGGGAACCGTGAAGGTGTCGATCAATCCTTCGAGCACCTCCAGCGGATCGCCTTCGGGAAGGTCGACCCATTCTGCATCGACGGTGCACGTGCCTTGACGGGCCTGCACGGTGAACGCCGGGTCCCAACCGACGAACGACCACCGCGCCCATCGCTCGCCACCTTCGACCGACTCGAGCAGGAAACCGTCGCCGTCGCCAGTCAGCCGATCGAACACTGCGACCGGTGTCAGCTGGTCACCAAGCACTTCGACCGCGACCGGCACGACCCGATACCGGGCGGCGAGTTCACGGAATCGATCGAGTGAAAGTGAGAGCTGCATGGGTGGCGAGGCTAGTCACCCGCGGCGACATCCCGGATCGAGGCATCCGAGGCCGTCCACGCACGATGTTCAGGGTGCCATCCCACGCCAGAAAGGATCAGACCTCCGCCAGACGATCGAGTCCGAGCCACACGAGCAGGTCCGTGAACCATTGCGAGAGTCGGACGATCTCGCCCGACACCATGAGCCATCCGAAGAACACAAGCATGAGACCCGAGATCACCGTGATCTGCGTGAGGTACTTCTTGACCCAGTCGAACGCCGAGAACGCCTTGGTCAAGAGGAGCGAGGTGAGCAGGAACGGGATACCGAGGCCGAGGCTGTAGAACAGCAGGACGATCATCCCCTGCCCGACCGTGTCCGTGCTCGCCCCGAGCGCCAGGGCGCTTGCGAGGAACGGACCGATGCACGGGGTCCAGCCGAATGCGAATGCCGCACCCATCACCGGCGCACCGAACCAACCGAGCTTTCTCGCTGCTGCGCTTGATTCGATCCTGCGGTCCTTCAGCAGTGGCAGCAGGAACGTCGGTGTCCACACGGCGGTAGTGGCGATGAAGAGCCCCATAGCAATGATGAGCCAGCCAGCGATCGTCGTGAATATCGACTGATTCAGAAACGAAGAGAGACTCGTGGCTGTCGCCCCGAGCGCAATGAACACCAGAGAGAACCCGAGTACGAACAAGCCGGTCCGTCCGACGACCCGCTTGGTCGAAACGGTGCCGTCGGCGAGCTCTGCCATGTCGTACCCCGACATCAGCGAGATGTATCCGGGCAGGAGCGGCAGGACACACGGCGACAGAAACGATGCTGCCCCTGCAAGGAGCGCGGCGACGAGTGAGACTTCCACGGCTTGCGCCCCTGTCCGACAGTGTTATGGGGACAACGGTAGGGACGAACCGATTGTTCCCATTACCGGGATCGACCCTCGACGGCCGGTACTCCGACTTCGGATCGTCGCGGGGTAACCTGTCGACCTGTGACTCGAGCCCACATGTGAGCGACGCTCTATGACATCGTCCGTCTACGGACCCCCGACCCAACCAGACAGACGGATTCCGCTTCAGGCCCGCCGCATCGTCTTCCTCACCGCTTTGATCGGACTGGTAACCGGCTACGCCGCGAGCCAGATGGCGCACACGCTGCCTTTCGCCAGGTTGTCCCTCGAACTCACAGAAGGCCAGATGAGCACGATCTTCGCAGGCGTGCGAGCCGCGTCACTGCTTGGGGTCCTGTTCGCCGTTGCCGCTGATCGGATCGGTCGACGACGTCCACTGCTGGCCGCCTTCGCCCTGGTATGCCTGGGTTCGGTCATGACCGCGTTCGTTCCCAAAATCATCACCTACGTCGTGTCCCA
>CAYTWC010000176.1:0-4773 GCA_964441975.1 uncultured Acidimicrobiaceae bacterium
GGCGCTCGACGCAGGTGTCGACGAGACCGGCGTCACGGTTCATTTCGTCGATGAGCTGGTCGACCATGGTCCCGTGATCGCCCAGCGTGCCGTTCCGATCATCCCCGGAGACAGCGTCGAGAGTCTTCATCAACGGCTGCAGGCGGTCGAGCACGAGTTGCTTCCCCAGGTCGTATCGGCCTTCGGGCATCGAAGAATCGCCGTTGTTTCAGGAGCCGTCGAGTGGACGGCCGACACCAAGGTAGGCGGAGGCCGATGACCAAGATCCCCATCACCCGAGCACTCATCTCGGTTTCGGACAAGACGGGACTCATCCCGTTCGCCGAGGCGCTCAGAGCGCGCGACGTACAGCTCGTGTCCTCGGGAGGTACCGCAGACCACCTCGAGAACGCCGGTATACCGGTGTATCGCGTCCCTGACGTCACCGGCGCACCCGAGATGCTGGGCGGCAGGGTGAAGACACTCCACCCGCGTATCCACGGCGGGATCCTCGCTGACCTCGGCGAAGACGAGCACCGGCGCGACCTCGCCGATCTCGGGATCGAACCGTTCCAACTCGTCGTCGTCAACCTGTACCCCTTCGAGGAGACGATCGCAGCGGGCGCGAGCAACGCCGAGGCCATCGAGAAGATCGACATCGGTGGGCCGACACTGATCAGAGCTGCGGCGAAGAACCACGCTTGGGTCGCGGTCGTCGTGTCGCCCGATCGGTACGCCGACGTGGTATCTGCCGTCAACGCTGGCGGGACAACGGCGAAACTTCGCGAAGATCTCGCGCGTGAGGCGTTCTCCAGGACCGCGGCGTACGACGCCGCGATCGTCAATTGGTTCGAGCGTGATGGCGCCGAACGACTCGTCCTACCTCTCGAGATGCACTCGCCGCTCCGCTACGGGGAGAACCCGCAACAAGTCGCTGGTCTCTACTCGATGCAGGGTGTGGATGGTTGGTGGACGGGCGCCGATCAGCTCCAGGGGAAGGAGATGTCGTTCAACAACTATGCCGACGCGGACGCTGCGTGGCGGCTGGTGAACGACCTCCCCGATACGTCGGTGGCGATCCTCAAACACATGAACGCGTGCGGCGTGGCGTCCGGTGAGACGTTGCCCGAAGCCTTCTCGAAGGCGTGGGATTGCGACCCCATATCGGCATTCGGTGGCGTGATCGCACTCAACGAGACCGTCGATGCGTCCACGGCTCGTTTGATCTCTGAGTACTTCGTCGAGATCATCATCGCACCGGGAGTCGACAAGGACGCTGCAGAGATCCTCGCGGCGAAGAAGAACCTCAGGGTGCTCGTGGCCGGGCCGCCGAGCGAATTCGACCTGGATGTTCGCACGGTCGATGGCGGGTTCCTCGTCCAGAAGCGTGACACGATCGAGTTGGGCTCCGACGACTGGAAAGCGATGACGCGTCACGCCAGCATGAGCGAACGCCGAGACCTCGAGATCGCATGGATCGTGTGTGCGCACACCAAGTCGAACGCGATCGTGATCGTCAAGGACGGGGCGGCCGTGGGCGTGGGAGCCGGTGACCAGTCGAGAGTCGGAGCCGCCGAGCGGGCTCTGGCGAGAGCGGGAGACCGTGCGCAGGGTGCCGTTGTCGCATCGGATGCGTTCTTCCCGTTTCGGGATGGGCCGGACGCGCTCGCCGCCGCCGGTATCACGGCCATCGTCGAGCCGGGTGGTTCCATGCGTGACGATGAGGTCGTCGAGTCAGCTCTCGAGCACGATGTAGCCTTGATGTTCACCGGCAGAAGGCACTTCAGACATTGAGCGCAAGGATTCTCTCAGGCACGGAGGTTGCCCGGTCGGTCAAGACGAGGGTTCGTCGGGACATCGTGGACCTCAACGATGCGGGGACGCAGGTCGGTCTCGCGACGATCCTCGTCGGTGATGATCCTGCCTCGCATTCCTACGTGCGCTACAAGCACAAGGATGCCGAATCGGTCGGGATGGTCTCGATCGATGTCAAGCTGCCTGCCGACTCTTCCCAGGACGATGTGCTCGCCGCCGTCGACGACCTGAACGAGCGAGCCGACGTCTCCGGAATGATCGTCCAGCTTCCGCTCCCGGCTGGCTTGGACGGCGAGGAGGCGGTTGAGCGTGTGCTTCCGGAAAAGGACGCCGATGGCCTCCACCCGTTCAACCTGGGTCGGCTCATGCTCGACCGTCCGGGACCTCTCCCTGCCACCCCCTCGGGCATCATGACGATGCTCGACTACTACGACATCGATGTTTCAGGGATGACAGCCGTCGTTGTCGGCCGATCCTTCCTGGTCGGCAGACCGATGGGCCTGATGCTCGGTGCGAAAGGTGTCGACGCCACCGTGATCCAAGCACATTCGAGGACGGCTGACCTTGCGGCCGTTTGCCGCCGAGCAGACTTGCTCGTCGCCGCCGTCGGCCGAGCGGGCATGTTCGATGCCGACTTCGTGAAGCCCGGGGCAGTCGTGATAGACGTCGGTACGAACCGAACCGATGCTGGGCTCGTCGGTGACGTAGCCTTCGACGAGGTGGTCGAGGTTGCGGGCTCGGTGACGCCGGTTCCCGGCGGTGTCGGCCCGATGACCCGAGCCTCCTTGCTCACCAACACCGTGTCACTCGCACGGGCGGCTCTCACACGGTGACGGCCGCAGAATCACAGATTTCCGATACCCGATGAATGATGGAGTAGCCAATGGCTGAACTGATAACCAAGAACGACGACGGCCTTGCCGTCCCCGACAACCCGATCATCCCTTTCATCGAGGGTGATGGCATCGGCCCGGACATCTGGGCTGCTGCTCAGCGCGTGTTCGATGCTGCGGTCGACAAGGCGTACGGCGGGAATCGGTCGATCGAGTGGGTCGAGGTACTTGCTGGCGAGAAGGCGTTCAACGAGGCGGGGGAGTGGCTCCCTGATGCGACGGTCGAGTCGTTCAAACAGCACCTTGTCGGGATCAAAGGTCCCCTGACCACCCCAGTCGGGGGCGGCATTCGCTCCCTCAACGTTGCCTTGCGGCAGATTCTCGATCTGTATGTATGTCTGCGGCCGGTTCGCTGGTACAACGGTGTGCCCTCGCCCGTGAAGCACCCCGAGGACGTCGACATGGTGATCTTCCGAGAGAACACCGAGGACGTCTACGCAGGGAAGGAACTCGAGGCGGGGACCGAAGGTGCAGCGAAGCTGCTGGCGTTCCTCGACGAGACGTTCGGTTGGGACATCAGAAAGGACTCCGGCCTCGGCATCAAGCCGGTGTCCGAGACCGGATCGAAGCGGCTCATTGCAGCGGCGATCCAGTACGCCATAGACCAGAACCGGGAATCGGTGACCCTCGTCCACAAGGGCAACATCATGAAGTTCACCGAAGGCGCCTTCCGTGAATGGGGCTACGAAGTGGTACGTGAGCAGTTCTCCGATGTCGCCGTCGGCTGGGACGACTGTGACGGAAAGCCCGGCGACAAGATCCTCGTGAAGGATGTGATTGCCGATGCGTTCCTCCAGCAGATCCTCACCCGTCCGGCTGAATACGACGTCATAGCGACGATGAACCTCAACGGCGACTACATGTCTGATGCCTTGGCAGCCCAGGTCGGCGGTATCGGTATCGCGCCGGGCGGGAACATCAACTACCAGACCGGGGTCGCGATCTTTGAGGCAACCCACGGAACGGCACCGAAGTACGCAGGTATGGACAAGGTCAACCCCGGGTCCGTGATCCTGTCCGGAGAGATGTTGCTCCGCTATCTCGGATGGACCGAGGCAGCCGACCTGATCGTCACTGGCGTCGAAGGCGCCATCGGCGACCTGATCGTCACGTACGACTTCGCTCGGCTGATGGACGGTGCGACGGAAGTGAAGACGTCCGAGTTCGGGACGGCAGTGATAGACCGCATGTAACGAAGGTGAACATGGATCAAAGATCGATGATCCTTTCACGGATTGCATAGCGGGCGGGTCTGTACCGTGCGCGGAACATCAAAGGAGTAGAAATTGAGCAAAGTAACAGTCGTCGGGGCGGGAAAATATGGGTCCACGACGGTCCAGAGGATTGCTGAGTGGGACATCGTCGACGAGGTCGTGATGACCGACATCGTCGAAGGGCTCCCGCAGGGTCTTGCCCTCGACATGAATCAGTCACGTCCGGTACTCGGGTATCGCACGAAGGTTGTCGGCACCAACGACTACGCAGATACCGCTGGGTCGGATGTCGTCGTGATCACAGCCGGCCTGCCTCGTAAGCCTGGGATGAGCAGGATGGATCTTCTCGGTGTGAACGCAAAGATCGTCAAGTCCGTGACCGAGGAGATCGTCAGATACTCGCCCGACTGTGTGATCGTGGTGGTCACGAACCCGCTCGACCAGATGACGACGCTGGCCGCAGAGGTGTCCGGATTCCCGAAGGGTCGCGTGCTCGGACAGGCCGGCATGCTCGACAGTGCCCGGTTCGCCAACTTCATCGCCGAGGCGGCAGGGGTCGACATCCTCGACGTGAAAGCGGTGACGCTCGGTTCCCACGGCGAAACAATGGTTCCTGTCCCTTCGATGTGCACGGTCGGGGAAACGCCGATCGCATCGGTGCTGAGCACGGACCAGATCGATGAGCTCGTCGAGAAGACCCGCAACGGTGGTGCCGAGATCGTTGCGTATCTCAAGACCGGTTCAGCGTACTACGCACCGTCGGCAGCCGCGGAAATGTCGTCGAAACGCCCGTACTGCTGGCGCTGCCCGACTCGGACGACAAACTGCTCGCGGCCGGTTGCAAATACTGGGTCTGCGATGGAGGCGACGGC
>CAYTWC010000177.1:0-3888 GCA_964441975.1 uncultured Acidimicrobiaceae bacterium
AACGGGATGTCTTCCTCGCCGCCGGTGTTCCCGAGCGCAACGATCGCGTTCCGCCGCACGAACCGTGCATTGCGTTTGGGAACGTACCAATGGGCGGACAACACCGCGATCTCCGCATCAGTGCTTGTGAGTATCCGCCGCGGTGACGACGTGTGCTCACGCGCACCGGCATACGCAAGGGCCTTGTCTCCGGGAGGACACGCCACCAAACAATCGTCGCAGCCGTACACGCGACCCCCGACCGACTCCCGGAGGTCCACCGGGATCTCACCGGGTCGCTGGAGGATTGCCGCGAGACACCGTCGGGCGTCAAGGACGCCTGGTGCGATGATGGCGTCGGTCGGACAGGCGGGAATGCATGCCGTGCAGGTTCCACACGTTCGCGACATCGGATCGGTTCGTTCGATCAACGCATCGGTCACGACCGAGCCGATGAGGAACCACGGTCCGACCGACGGGGTTATCGCCATCGTGCTCTTCCCCGCCCACGCAACACCGGCACGGATCGCCACCGCTCGATCGACAAGCCGATCATCGTCGTACACCTGCTCGCAGCGGGCTCCGGAGGCCTCGATCAGTGACTGGATGATGGCAAGCGTCGTCCGCACGGTGTCGTAGCGGTCGCCGTCGGCAAACCTGGCAATGGGTCGGTCGGTCCGCACATCGCCGGCCCTCGGGGAAGGACGCCCCTCAGCGTCACCGTCGCGGAGATAGGGAACAGCCGCCACGACGATCGATCGTCCCCACGGAAATGACATCTCGGGTGACGTCGCCAACTCGGGATCGCGATAGACGAATCCGAGGCCGCCGCCGTGACCTTCGGCTACTCGGGCATCTATCCGGCTCCGTGCGTCGTCGAACGGAGCAAGGTCGGTGACACCGATCCGGACACCGGACGGCACAGCATTCTGGAGTTCGGCGAGCACCATCAGACTCTAGAACCCGTCGCCGGGAACCAAGCTGCGGGTCAACGCGATCAGGACCCACACACAACGGCGAGATCAGGATCCACGCGGCACCACCGCAACCCTGAAATCCCGACCCACACACAACGTCGAGATCAGGATCCACGCGGCTCGGGCGTCGCCGCAGCGCGGTTGTGTCCTCCCGCGACGCGCAACCTGAGCGGCGAGACCAATCCGACACGACTCAGTTCGTCGATCGCCGTCTTCTCCTCGTCCGCAAGCTCCAGAATCCCATGGTCACCCAGAAGTGCGGTCACGATGCAGTCGTCGCATGCCCTCGTCGAGCGCATATCGCACGTGTCACAATCGATGATCATCCGTTGCCTCCTTGTCTGGTTCCAACGTATCGACCGGGTATGACAGAAAGAACGCAGCGCTCAGCACGAGGACGCCGACTTGTGGGGCTTGAAGGCGGTAGCCTCTCGGGCATGAAACTCGGTCTCAACCTCGGATTGTTCGCCACAGCTGTCGCAGACAACTTCATGTTGGTCGAAGAGGCAGAGCGGCTCGGGTACGACAGTGTGTGGACCGCCGAGGCGTACGGGTCGGACGCCGTCACCCCTCTTGCGTACATCGCAGCGAGAACCGAGCGCATCAAACTCGGAACCGGTGTCATGCAGATGCCGGCGCGGACGCCAGCGATGACCGCCATGACCGCGTCGGCGCTCGATCGGATGTCCGATGGGCGGATGCTCCTCGGCCTCGGGGTGTCGGGACCCCAGGTGGTGGAGGGTTGGCACGGCCGACCGTATGGGAAACCGCTCGGCGTCACCCGTGAGTACATCGAGATCCTGCGCGCGATGCTCGCCCGCAAGGAACCGGTCGCATACGACGGGGATTTCTATCAACTTCCCTACACGGGAGACGGCGCGACCGGACTTGGCAAGCCGCTCAAGCTGATGAACGCCCCGAAGAACCCACGGATCCCCATCTATGTCGCGGCAATCGGCCCGAAGAACGTGACGCTTGCCGCCGAGGTCGCAGACGGGTGGCTGCCGGTGTTCTTCTCGCCGGAGCGCACGAACGAGGTGTTTCGCTCGGGTCTCGACGAAGGGTTCGGACGATCGGGAGTTGCCGACAAGGGAACGGTGTTCGACATCGCCCCCACGGTCACCGCTCTCGTCACCGATGACGTGGAAGCCGGTCGGTTGCAGATGAAGCCGAACCTGGCGTTGTACATCGGGGGCATGGGAGCGAAGAACAAGAACTTCTACAACGACCTCGCCCGTCGGTACGGGTACGAGGCCGAAGCTCAACACATCCAGGACCTGTACCTGGCGGGAAAGAAGTTGGAAGCGACCATGGCCGTCCCCGACGAGCTCGTCGACGAAGTCTGTCTGGTCGGACCGGCTGAAAGGATCCGAGACCGCCTGGATGCATGGCGCGATGCCGGCGTGTCGACACTGATCCTCGGCACGAGCGACGTCACGACATTGCGGACGGTCGCCGAACTGAACGGCTAGTTCAGCCGACGAGACTCCGATCCGACGCCGGCAGCGTGAGTCGGAAGGTGCATCCCTCCGATGTCACGTAGGTCAGCGCCCCTCCCATGAGTTCGGCGAGCCGCTTCGACAATGTGAGGCCGAGTCCCACTGAGCCGGGGACGACGGCGGAGGCTGTCGCACGCCCGTACGGTTCGAAGATCGCTTCGACATCGTGCTCAGGGATTCCCTGGCCGTCATCGAACACCTCCACGAACGAGGTTCCACCATCGGATCCGAACGTGACCCGCACGTGACTACCGCCGTACCGGATCGCGTTCGTCAGAAGGTTGCGGATGATCTGCCGGATGCGAACAGGATCAGCGAAGGCTGCCGAGGGTGCATCGTCGAGCTCGATCGTGACGTCCTTGGGGATCGACAAACGAGCCACGACACTGGCGGCAAGCAGTGCAAGGTCCGTCCGCTCGGGGAACACGAGTACCTGGCCGTCCTCCGACCGCGCAGCGACGAGTAGGTCGTCAACGAGGTCGGCCATGTCGCGACTTTCCTGGGCGATGACGCCCATGAGCTGGATCCGTTCCTCCGAGCCGATGTGCGTGTCACCCGATGCAAGCTCCTCCGCGAGGCCGACAACAGCAGTGATCGGTGTACGTAGTTCGTGGCTCACCGAAGCGATCAGTTGGTCCTTCGACAGGATCGAGGCTTCGAGACGTCTCCGGATCTGTGATCGCTCGTAGAACGCACCGAGGATGTCTCCGATCGTTCGGAGGAACGCAGCATCTCGCTTCGACCACGGCGAGGTCGAGTGCTTCCGGATGAATCCGACGGTACCGAACCAGCCGTCGCCGACCTCGATCGCGACGGCCATCTCGTCCGATTCGCCCGATCTGACGCGGGCAAGCGAACCATTGTGGACCGCATCGAGGATCTCGCGAATGTCGGCGTACGACGTGACGTCACCGACTGGTCTCTTCGGCAGGATTCCGGGCTGCGCCCATCCCGCAACGATCTCGGCGGACGGTGAACCGTCCTCGACACGCATCGTCTGTGTCACGTAGACCTCATCGACCCTTGCCGCGATTCCGACCGCTTCGAGTGCTCCGTCGAGTCCGACACCGGTTTCACCCAGCAACGCTCTCGATGACGCTGCGATTGCCTCTTCATATCGAAGGCGACCATCCAGCGAGCCGATGAGCGAATCACGGACACGGAGATCTTCGATTCGTTGCCAGAACGCTGCCGTGAGATCTGCGAAGTTGCGTAGCAATTCGAGTTCGTCGGATCGCCATCGCCGATCACTCGACTGGACCGCCGCACCCACGACGCCCATCCACCGGCCATCGAGCACGATCGGGATGTCCACCTCCGAACTCGCTCCGGTGACACCAGATCGATCCCACTCGGTACCTGCTGTCGCTTCGACTCGGAAGAAGAACGGGGCCCCGCCTTCGAGATGGGCCTGCGCGGTCGGGAGCGCGTCC
>CAYTWC010000177.1:3898-4772 GCA_964441975.1 uncultured Acidimicrobiaceae bacterium
CTCGGTCTGCGCTCCCGGGGTGAAGGCTGGATGCAGCTCGTGATGCGCGTTTGACGTCTCCACGACGACACCGACGACTCCGGCCCCGCCGTTGTCAACGTTGTGCTCGACGAAGATGATCTCGACGTCGAGCGCGCGCCGGATCGCATCGGTTGCGATCGCCAGGGCTCTCGGGTCGTCCTGGGCGACCAGCGCACGCGCCGCTATGGATGTCGCCTCCGAGGTCAGCGTTCGACGTTCCTCCACGTCGAGCCGGTCCCGGATCAGGGAGGCAAAACGAATGACGACGATTGTCATCGCCACCGAGAAGATGGTCACTGTGGCAAGTCCGATTGCGAACACACGCACCGGGCTCGGCGTCGGTAGGTCTAGCAGGGTGGGAAGAGCATTCGCGAGCAGGCCAACGATGATCGCATACGCTCCGATCGGCCAAGCCCGCGAGGATCGCCCGAGAACCGCGACGAGCACCACGAAGTAGGCGGTTGCGGATGCGATTCCGAGCGGTGGAACGCCGACGAGCGCAAAGACGAATCCGGATGCGGCGATATCGACGACGAGCGTCGGGACGAAGTGGCGACGATGCATCTTGAGGGCGATGTGGGCATCCAACGCCATAGCGAGGACGATCGTCCCCGCCACGGCCATCGCCGGCCAGCCGAAGGCTGCAGCCAACACAAGCGCGACGATTGCTGACACGAGCGAGAGTTCTCGCCGGAGTCGATGCCAGCGCGCCAGGACTCCGGCCCGGACCGGTGTCGGCGGCGAGGTTGTCACCGGTCACGGTGGCGGTGTTGTTGTTCCCCGGGCCTCCGCTGCCGCCGTCCAGGACCCGGCGGCCAGGCCTGTCTCGATTCCCAGCGCGACTGCCAGCGCT
>CAYTWC010000178.1:0-4702 GCA_964441975.1 uncultured Acidimicrobiaceae bacterium
TGGTGTCGGATTGTGCGAACTCGTGCAACACCTCGCAATCTTCGACTATGTGGCCGTGAGCGGGAGCATGGAGGGACGTTGGATCGAGTACGTCGACCACCTCCACGACATGTTCGAAGATCCGGTCGCTGTCGATAGCGGTGTCTATCGTCTCCCTCAGGCGCCGGGCTACAGTGCTCGCATGACCAGGGATGCGATCGACGACTTCGCCTATCCGACCGGCAACGTGTGGCGATCGCGTGCGGCCGCCGATCGAAAGCCACCGGGGGACGCGTGAACCCGCTTCGATCGCTTCGATCAGTCGTCAGGTTTCGGCGGCCGGAGTGGAATCCGACGCGACGACGCCTTGCTCGTGCAGCGAACGTCGATGACCTCCGCCGACTGGCGAAACGACGGCTGCCCGGTGGGGTGTTCGACTACATAGACGGCGCGGCCGAAGACGAGGTCACGTACCGTCGCAACGAATCTGCGTTCGACGACATCCAGTTCGCACCCAGGGTGCTGCGCAACGTGACGTCCGTCGACACGTCAACGACGCTCATGGGATCGCCCATCTCGATGCCGCTCGCTCTTGCCCCCACGGGATTCACACGAATCGCCCACCCACTCGGAGAACTCGCCGTCGCCCGCTCGGCGGCAAAGGCGGGTATTCCATATTGTCTCTCGAGCCTCGGTACTCGGTCGATCGAGGATGTCAGGTCGGTCTCAGACGGCGAACTGTGGTTCCAGGTCTACGTATGGAAGGACCGGGGTCTGCTCGCCGAAATGCTCGAACGCGCTGAGCACGAGAAGTACTCGACGATCGTCATCACGGTCGACACTGCGGTGCTCGGTCGAAGGGAACGCGACGTCAGACGAGGATTCACCCTCCCGCCGAAGATCGGCTTGGACACGCTGGTCGCCGGTGCGATGCACCCGGGGTGGACCGCCGCGTTCCTCCGCTCAGAACCGATTGTCTTTGCCAACGTAGCTGGTCGCAGTGTCGGCGACGGGACAGACCCGGTTTCACTGGCCGAGTACGTGAACCAGCAGTTCGACCCTGCACTCTCGTGGGACGACATCGAGTGGTTCAGACAACGTTGGTCGGGTCGGATCGTTCTCAAGGGAATCCAGACGACCGATGATGCGATCATGGCTGCCAACACACAGATCGACGCAATCGCCCTGTCGAATCATGGCGGCAGGCAACTCGACGGCGCCCCTTCGCCCATCGAGCTCATCGAACCCGTGCGCCAGGTCGTCGGCGATGAGATCGACATCATCTGCGACGGAGGCATTCGACGCGGAAGCCACATCCTGCGGGCCCTCGCCCTGGGAGCGACAGCCGGTATGACCGGCCGTCCATACCTCTACGGTCTCGCTGCGGGAGGCGAGGCGGGCGTCGACCATGCCATTGAAATGCTGGATTCAGGGCTCCGCCGTTCGATGGCTCTCACAGGCTGCCGTTCCATCTCGGAGGTCGACAGGTCCATGGTGACCACGCCGAGGGGCTGACCGTACCTCACGAATCCTCGACGGGGGGCGGCGGACCGAGAGGGAAGACGGCTTCGGCAATGAGCTCTGCGAGGATCACGCGTCCGGGCTGTTTCGGGTGCACCCCATCACCGGCGAACAGCTCGTCTTGATCCCACGATGCCGAGTACCAATCAACCAGCACCGCATTGTCGTAGCGGGCGACACCGTCCGCAATCACGCTGTTCGACGTGTCCTCCCACGTCCGCGGCACCCTGACGTTCACGAAGGCGACGAGAGGAACATCGGACGCAGCCTCCATGATCGCGTCGAAGTCACTCGACCGAGCTGGCCCGTTCGAGCCGAGACCGATGATGATGAGTTCCGGCGGCTTCTCACGGGCTACGAAATCGCGGACCATCGCGGGCGCGGCGGAGAACTGTCGGGACACGGTGGCGTCAACGGCGACAAGCGGAACCCGTTTTTCGATCTCGGGTTGTGTCCCGAGCATCACCGAGTCTCCTATCGCAACCGCCCACCCGCTCTGCGGCTCGAACCGGTACGCCACGTCGACCGCGGTCGACAGGCCGTCCTCACTGGTGGCGGTCAGAGGAATGATGTTCTCACCGGGTGAACTCAAGACGGGCCACGAGACCGTCCCCGACTGGTCGACGACGATGTCTTCGTCGCTGATCGTGATGACGACGCCGGGGTCCGAAGCGACCTCGACAGAGGTCGCATACGTGTCGACGATCGACGACGCCGACGGCGTCACCGTCACGGACGGGGGCGCGGGGGGAAGGGTCGTGGTCGTCGTCGAGGTGGTCGTGTCGGGGGGCGGTGGCGGCAGCGTCGTGATCGGTGCGCGCGTCGTCGAGGTCTCCTCCACCAGTGCGCCACCATCACCGGAACAGGAGGCGATGAGAGCACAGAGAACCAACGCTGCGATGGTGATCTTCGGCATGTGGTAGCGCAGTCAAACAGAGTTCCAGAATTGTTCGAAGCATGCCGATGAAACACGAAGAACGGGCCAAGAAGACGGACGTCCCACGAGTAACATTGATTCCGTCGACCGACCGGGCATTGTGACAGCTAGCGCGACGAGCATCGAGCATCCAGCGACGGATCTGGTCCCACCGGACCGGCTTCCGTTCATGCGCGGCGTCGACGGCATGCGCGCCATCGCCGTCATGGCAGTCCTGTTCTACCACGCCGAGTTCGGATGGGCTCTTGGCGGATTCCTCGGTGTCGAGATGTTCCTCGTGATCTCCGGCTACCTGATCACGTCCCTGCTGCTCGTCGAGTGGCTCAGGACCGGCTCAATCGATTTCAAACACTTCTGGCTCAGAAGGGCCCGTCGATTGCTTCCGGCGGTTGCCCTCTTGGTCGCCGCTGTCGGCTCGGTTTCTGTGCTGTTCTACCGCGAGACCGTCGGACGACTGATCGGCGAGATCGTCGCTGCGGCCGGATACTTCACCAACTGGCTCCTGATCTGGCGTGATGTTTCATACTTCGAGTCATTCGAACGGCCTTCCCTTCTCCAGCATCTGTGGTCCCTGAGCGTTGAGGAGCAGTTCTACGTCTTCTGGCCCGTCCTGTTCGCAGTCGGCATGGGGCTTCTCCGTGTCAAGAACAAGCGAACGTCCATCCGGGCATTCCTCACGATCACCATCGTCGGGATCATCGGGTCGACAATGCTGATGGCGGTCCTCTTCACGCCCTTCGAGGATCCAAGCCGGGTCTACTACGGCACGGACACGAGGATGGCGGGACTTCTCGTCGGCGTCTCGCTCGCCCTCGTATGGATTCCGTGGCGACTCAAACCGCTCGCCTCGCGCAGTCGGTCGGTGGCTCTCAACGCAACCGGGTTGGTGGCGCTTGCGACATTGCTCGTGCTCTTGGTACGCGTCGACGAGTTCTCACCTCTGCTGTATCGAGGGGGGTTCCTGGTCACCTCGGTGGCAACCGCAGGACTCATCGGGGTGGTCGTCCACCCATCCGGACGGCTCGGGGCCCTGCTCGACAACAAGCCGATGAATTGGATCGGGACGCGCAGCTACGGAATCTATCTCTGGCATTGGCCGGTGTTCATGCTGACGCGACCGGGCTTCGACGTAGCCGACGCACCGGTTGCGGTGTTCATCGCCAGGGTGGCCGCGACATTCGCACTCGCCGAGGTGTCATACCGCCTCGTCGAGATGCCGATCCGCAAGCTCGGATTCAAGGGCTGGATCGCATCGACCGGGATCACGCTCAAACGTCCGGCTGTTCGTGTCACTCTCGTCGGGGCCGCGGCAGCCGCCGTGATCGTCGCATTGACGCTCGGGCCACAGCTCGCTGACACGTCGGCGAGCGCAAGCCCGCCGATCACCGCCTCGCGAACGATCCAGTCAGAACCATCGGTGTCCGTCGAGGTCGAGGACTCAACGTCGACGACACCAAAGGGCGATGCTTCGTCGGAGCCGGTTGCCAGTCCCGATACCGCTTCAGAAGCAGCCCAGCCGCCGGTGACGACGACCGCCGGTGACACCGAGTCAGCCTCTCCGTCCGAGTCCCCCTCCTCGGTTGAACCGACGTTGATCGAGGGGAACGAACCGGATGAGCCCGATCTCGCATCAACCACGTCGGTGACCACCACGGTCGCGGAGGCTGTTCCACCGGCACCACTCACGGTGACGATCATCGGGGACTCGATCCTTGCTGGCTCGATGACCGCTGTCGACGACGCTCTTGACAACCCACTGACCATCGATGCGACGGTGAGTCGACAGTTCGGACATGCCGCCGAGGTCGCGAACAGCCTTGTGGCAGACGACGCACTCGGGGACATCGTCATCATCCACCTCGGCACGAACGGAGCCTTCAGCGACGAAACGTTCGATGAGGTGATGGCATCGGTCGCATCCGCGAAACGCGTCGTGGTTCTCACGACGGCCGTGCCGCGTCGTTGGGAGGGTCGCGTGAACGAAGCGATCCACTCGGGTGCGCAGCGGTGGCCCAATGTCGAGGTCCTCGATTGGGAGACGATCGCAAAAGAACACGACGAGTGGTTCAAGGATGACCGGGTACACCTGAACCGCACCGGTCAGGAGGAGTATGCGCAACTCCTCGCATCGGTCGTCAACGACTAGGGAGCCATCCCGAACTCACCCGACCGAAGCCAATTCACCTTGCGTTCGAAGTGAAGAGATCCGCCACCGTCGTGTCCGTTGTACGGGTACACCTCGATGTGTTTGGGTCCGGGCACCCT
>CAYTWC010000179.1:0-4684 GCA_964441975.1 uncultured Acidimicrobiaceae bacterium
GGCTCCGGTTGGCACGATGACGACGTTCTTGGTCATCTGAGCCTTCATGAGCCCGAGGACTTCGGTGCGATAGTCCTCGCGTCGGTCTGACCATCGGATTCCACCCCGCGCCACCATTCCGCCGCGAAGGTGGACGCCCTCGACATCGGGCGCCGATACATAGATCTCGAAGAGCGGCTTCGGCTCGGGCATGTCGGGCACCTCGGCCGAAACGAACTTCAGGGAAAGCGACTGCCGGTCCTCGACGAGCCAGTTTGTCCGTACCGTCGCCAGCACGAGACCGAGGAACCCACGGAGGATGCGGTCTTCGTCGAGCGACGAAACCGTGTCGAGGGATCGTCGAATGGTCTTGGCGATCTCCTTCTCGAGTTCGGTGTCGTTGTTCTCACCGAACCGCGCCTGGAACAGACGGACGATGTTCTGCGCGATCTCGGGATGGCTAGCGAATGCGTCGTCGACATAGCCGACCGAGAACGCTGGCGTCACGAGTCGCCAGTAGTTGCGATAGGCGCGAAGGATGGCCAGATCCTCATACCCGAGATCGGTTGTCACGAGCAGCCGATGCAGAGAGTCGGACTCTGCCTCACCGCGCAGCACGGCCTCGATGGCAGACGCAATCCGATCGCCGAGCACATCGACGTCGATCTGTCGTCCCTGCGCACTGAGCACACCGAAGTCATGGATATAGGTGTCCTCACCCGACCGCAGCCTCGTCGGCACTTCTTCGACGACCGTCAGGCCTAGGTGCTCCATGAGCGGCATCATCGTCGAGAGGTTCAGTTTGCCCGACTTGCGATAGACGGTGATTCGCGTCAAAGGCTCGTTCGAAGCGGGCGCTTTCGCGGCTCCAACCTCGTTCTGGAGACCGACAGCAATGTCGAAATCGGAACTCGAGAGCCGTTCAAGCAGCAGGATGTCCCCGACCGTGAGCGTGAGAGCGGTCGACGACTTGTAGTACTCGGGGAATCGGGGCGCCCATTTATGAGCCAGCCGCTTGGCCTCGTGCTCCCCGGCGACCTCCTCGAGTGCATCGACCACGCGGTCGTCCCAGGTCCTCGCCATTGCCAGCACGCGCGCTTCGAGCCCTGGCACGTCGAACTCCAACGGTGCCCCGCCCTCCGTCCACACGGTGAAGTGAATGCGCGCATCGCCGGACTCACCGAGCGACAATCGGTAGTCGATCGTGTGCGCGTTGAACTCCTCCTTGAACAGTTGCTGGAGTTGCGCACGGAGGGATGCGTTGAACCGATCCCTCGGTACGGTGACGAGCACGCTGATCGATCGTTTCAGCGTGTCGCGGCGGACGAACAACTTCACATGCTGCGAGTCTTCTGAATCGATGAGATCCCCGAGGGTGGCGCCGAGATCGTCGACGGTCATTGCGAAGAGGTCGTCTTTGGGGAAGCTCTCGAACAGCTGAACGAGTGTCTTGTAGTCGTGCGACCCCTCGATCAGGTCCTGGTCCTCGATGATGAGCGCCAGCTTCCGCCGAAGGATCGGGATCTCGCTGGCCACCGCCATGTAGGCCTTGGACGTGAACAACCCGATCAGCCGGTACTCGACCTCCGTCCGTCCCTCCTCGTTGGTCTTCCTGACCCCGATGTAGTCCATACGGGCGTCCCGGTGCACTGTTGCGTGACGGTTGGTCTTCGTGATCACGACCAGGTCGCCACCGAAGTAGCGATCCTGCACGTAGTTGGGGAGGTCAGCCATCGCAACCGGACCGCTCTCGGATCCGTTCGCTGTGAGAATCCCGAGGCCGCTCTTTGCGCGCGAGCTGATCATCAGCTGGCCGTCGTCGTCGGACACGTCGTAGATCTTGAAACCCAGGAACACGAAGTTGTCGTCGAGCAGCCATTCGAGGAACTCCACGGTCTCGTCGACTGCCTGATACCCGTATCTGGCGACGCTCTCCTTCGCGGCATCGAGCATCTGATCGATCGCTCCGCGCATGTCGTCGAAGTCGCGCACCGCCACGACCACATCCCCGAGGACGTCCTCGATCTCGGCCTTGAGGAGCTTTCTCGCCGGCTCGTCGAGGTGCCCACCGAGCTCGAAGAACTGCACGCTCTCCGTCGACGCCGACGTTCTGGCGGGTTCGATCGCGATCAGCTCGCCCGATCCGTCACGGACCGTACCGACGAGTGGATGGAGGTGGCGCTCGATCGTGACACCTGACCGACCGACGGCGAGCGCTGGGGAGTCGACGAGGAACGGCATGTCATCGACGACCACTTGGACGATGGTGCCGTCGGAAACGTACCCACACGTCTCGAGGGTCGGCTCGAACACACGGACGGCGAACTGGGATGTGCCACGCGCGTTGACGAAATCGAGCAGATCCGAGATCTCTGCGTACAACTCGTCGGGGGGAAGATCGGGAAGATCGGAGTCCGGTATCCGTCGGACGTAGGTCGATGCAAATGCCTCAAGCATGTCCCTGCGGGCTTCCGGGACATCTGACGGAATTGCGTCGACAAGCTTGTCGACGATCGGGCGGCGTTGGCTCTCGGATGCACCGTCGTTGGGCATACGCCGAGGCTAGGCACGTTGAGGGCTCCTGTGCACGCCCATCATGGGGTAATCTCGTCGCATCGCACCGACCGGGAGTTGACATTGGCCAATCCGACACTCGAGAAATCATTTGGGCAGCTGCCACCGGTTGAGGCCAGTTCCGACGCCGCGCTGAGTCAGTACAAAGGCCCGCTCGAGACCGGGACGGACGAACCGATGACGATCGGTGGCGTGTCGGCCAAGACCGCATTCCTCCTGATCCTTGTTCTGGCGGCGGGTTCGTATGGGTGGACCCTCGTCGATCCCGAGACGGGAGCAAACAGCCTCCCTGGTTGGTTCTTCCTCGTGATGATCGCCGTAGTCGGCCTCGCCATCTTCACGGCATTCAGACCGAAGCTCGCAATCATCACCGGTCCTCTTTATGCGCTGGCCCAAGGCGTGTTGATCGGGGTGATCAGCCGGTACTACGACGTCGAATTCGAAGGCATCGTGCTCCAGGCGATACTGGCCACGGCCGCCGTGTTCTTCGTCATGCTGGTGTTGTTCGTGACGCGAACGATCAAGGTCACGAACAAGACCCGTGGCATCATCCTCGGGGCGACGCTCGGGATTGCACTCTTCTACGTCGCGAGCATCGTGATGTCACTCTTCGGGGTGAACATCCCCTACGTGTGGGACAGCGGACCTATCGGGATCGGGGTTTCCATCCTCATCGTCGGGGTCGCTGCGTTCAACCTGATGTTGGATTTCGATCTCATCGAGCGCGGGGTGCTCGCCAGAGCACCGAAGAGTTTCGAGTGGTACGCCGCATTCGGACTGATGGTCACGATCATCTGGCTGTACATCGAAATGCTGCGCCTGATCGGGAAAGTCCGCAACTAGCCCCCGACGGGTTCGGCGCCTTCGTCGGTCTTGCCATATCTCCGCATCGCCAACGGAACGAGGGTGACTACGAGGAGAACCGCGCCGACTCCGATGGCGAGGGCAGCTGCCGACGCCTGTGGCATACCGACTTCGGTCGCCTCGACGCAGGTCGCGGAAAACCGACCCGCCCGTTCACTCCCAGCAGGACCCCAGACCACGGAGTGGCAGGTGTCCGAAAGGGCAACCGCAAGTCCGGTGACCATCAGTGCAAGCCCGCTGAGCGCTATGACCACGCGCAAAATCATTCTGACTCCAAGAGGTTCGAGCGGCACACATCCGTGCGCTCCGTCGAAGACCATCAGGGTATGGACGCTCGCCGTTTACAGGTCGTGTTCTCACCCGACCTACCTTTGACGGATGCAGTCGATGCTGAATCTCATCCAGCTGTGGTTCCTCGTGACGATCGCCGTCGTGCGACGAACCTTCCGTCGGCTCCTCCTCGGGCCGACGCAGCCGTCTTGGTCGTGGAGAACCGAGCTGGTCGTCGCGATCGCCACCGCCGCGATCGCGTTCGCCGCAACTGTCAGGGACGACCCCTTGATCAATCGATTCGGCCTCCGCGTCAACACACCGATCCCCCGCGAGCTCCGAGGTCGGATCCGCATCGTGAGCACACATCTCGGTTCCCACCGAGCCGACGAATATCTCCGCCTCGGCGCGACAACTGACGCCGCGACGTTCCTCTACTTTCACGGTGGTGCCTACGTATACGGCAATCCGGGCACCCATAGGGAACACGTCGCGCGGCTCGTCGATGCGACGGGCACAACGGCGGTCGCTCCTGTCTATCGGCTTGCGCCGGCGCATCGGTTCCCTGCCGGCGTCGATGATGCCGTCGACGCCTACCGCCGGTTGATCGCCTCCGGTGTACGCCCCCAGGATGTGATCGTCGCCGGTGACAGCGCAGGCGGGGGCCTCAGCCTCGCCCTGCTGCTCTCCTTGCGTGACGCAGGTGACCCGATGCCCCGGGGCGCCGTGCTCTTTTCGCCCTATACCGATCTGGAACACACAGGACACACCATCGTCACGAACGCCGACACCGACTACCTACCGAGGACGGAGTTGGCAGGCCCCAACCTCTACTACTGCGAGACGGACCAGCTCACGAATCCCCTCGTCTCCCCGATCCACGCCGATCTCACCGGGCTCCCACCGATGCTGATCCTCGCGGGCGGGGCAGAGATGATCCTGGCCGATGCAGTCCGACTCAAGGAGAACGCGGACCGTGACGGCGTTGACGCCACCC
>CAYTWC010000180.1:0-4679 GCA_964441975.1 uncultured Acidimicrobiaceae bacterium
CACCCCTCCAAGTTTCGGCGAGTGTACCGGCGCCTCCGAGAACATTGGGTGTCGCCGGAGCGGCGGCACGACGGCGGACTGCGCTACTTTCCCGAAGACAGTGTCGGACCACCATCGAGGGATCCCATGCCGATCGCAAACCCAGATCAGTACAACGCAATGCTCGACGCGGCGAAGGCCGGTTCCTACGCATATCCGGCGATCAACATCTCGTCGTCGGAGACGCTCAACGCCGCCCTTCGTGGTTTCGCGGATGCTGGTTCGGATGGAATCGTCCAGATCAGTCACGGTGGCGGATCGTTCGCATCCGGTACCTATGTGGGTTCGATGCCACTCGGCGCGCAGGCACTCGCCGAGATGGCGCACCTCGTCGCCGACGAATACCCCGTGCTGATCGCCCTTCACACGGACCATTGCCAGGCGGACAAGGTCGACACGTTCATCCGCCCCCTCCTTGAGATATCGAGGGATCGACGCGACGTCGGTCTCATCCCGCTGTTCCAGAGCCACATGTTCGATGGGTCCGCCATTGATCTCGAGTCGAATCTCGCGATCAGTGCGGACCTCCTCGAGGAAATGGCCGCCCTCGACATCATCCTCGAACTCGAGGTCGGTGTCGTCGGCGGCGAGGAGGATGGTGTTTCGGCCGACGCAAAGAGCGAGAAGCTGTATACGACGAACGAGGACCTGCTTCGCACAGCGGAAAAGCTCGGACTCGGTGAGCGCGGTCGCTACTTGCTTGCTGCCACATTCGGCAATGTGCATGGGGTGTACAAGCCGGGAAACGTCGTTCTGAAGCCTTCGATCCTCGCGGCAGGGCAGGACGCTCTCAAGGAAGTGCACGGCTCGGACGCGTCCTTCGACTACGTGTTCCATGGCGGATCGGGCTCCGACATCGAGGACATCCACGCAGCGATCGACTACGGCGTGATCAAGATGAACATCGACACGGATGGTCAGTACAACTTCACTCGACCGATCGCCGATCACATGTTCCGCGGCTATGACGGTGTCCTCAAGATCGACGGTGAGGTCGGAAACAAGAAGCAGTACGACCCCCGGAGCTACCTCAAGGCTGCCGAGATCGGGATGGCAGCCGGCGTCACCGAGGCGTGTGCCAACCTCCGATCAGCAGGCAAGTCATTGCTCGGCTAGCTCGAACGCTTCGACGCGAAGAACGAGTCGAGCATCGAGGCGCACTCTTCCTGCCGAATGCCGGCCAGCACGTCGACGTGATGGTTCAACCGTTCATCCTGGGGAATGTTGAAGAGTGACCACACTCCACCGGCCTTGAGGTCTGCCGCGCCGTAGATGATGCGGTCCACCCTCGCCCACACGGCCGCCATCGCACACATGGCACACGGCTCAAGCGTCACGACCAGCGTGTGCCCTGTCAGTCGCCAGTCCCCCAACGCTCTCGATCGCTCCGAGAGCACGAGCATCTCTGCGTGCGCTGTCGCATCGGCGCGCTCTTCGCGCCGGTTGTGATCGGCGGCCACGACCACCCCGTCGTCGTCGACGAGGACTGCGCCAACCGGGACATCCCCGTGATCTGCGGCCAGTCGAGCTTCCCCGAGGGCAATCCCCATCCACTCTGCATGGTTCGGTACTTGGGAGGTCACTTCTACAATCGTTCCATTCGGAGGGGTCGCATAGTCTGGCCTAGTGCGCACGCTTGGAAAGCGTGTATACGGAAACGTATCGAGGGTTCGAATCCCTCTCCCTCCGCCACACGGGTCATACTACGAGACCCACCGACAGCACTGAGATCCTGCGGGGACCCACAGTCCACCCGACCGACTCATTGGCGAGGTCCGAGCAGTCGGTACGGTTGGTCGGCGGGTCGATACTCTTGGGTTCGAATCCCTCTCCCTCCGCCATTCTGAGTACACAGTACTGAGTACTCAGTACACAGATTCTCACATCGCGAGCTCCTGGCTGCGTTCTCCGTACTCCGGTCGCGTCCCACCTTCAGGGGGACGGACGAGTCCGTCGAATTGTCCTCAATTCTGACGAGCGAGTCAGGGGGCCTGCGAGCCTGCGAGCCTGGAGGAGCTGGACAACCTCTGAAACCGCATCGATCTGAATCGACTTCGTGGTCGCAGGCTCCCCCGACCCCCCTGCATCGTCGCTGACGCTCCTCTGCCGTCCCCCCTAAAGGGAGGACACGTCCATTCACGATTCGGGGTGGTGGGGTTAAGACCGGACTGTGTACTGAGTACTGAGTACTTGGCCCCTCGACTGAGAAGCATGAGTTCCCGCTACCCTCACGAAACCGTGCTAGGTGGGGTACTAGGGGTGCCTTGAATCCGAAAACCTCTTCATGCGGAGCTGAATTCCCCGCCTGAGGATGGGAAATCGGTGGGTCTAGCGCTGGTTTGATCGATGTTGATGACAAGGTCCTGGTGCGGCGGAACGTCGTGAACCGGGTCAGGTCCGGAAGGAAGCAGCCCTAAGCGGTTTGTTCCGGGTGCACCAGGGTGGCCTTGGAGGAGTCGGTCGGCCAGAACGCGCCACGGGTGGAACATTCGAGGGCGGGGTGCACGGCTAACTCGCCTCGCTTCGCTCGGAGGCGCAAGAAGCAAGAGGCAAGAACCAAGAGCGTTCAGTCTCTTGGTTTCTCCA
The DNA here is from genome assembly GCA_964441975.1 of uncultured Acidimicrobiaceae bacterium. Classification (GTDB taxonomy): domain Bacteria; phylum Actinomycetota; class Acidimicrobiia; order Spongiisociales; family UBA5794; genus UBA5794. Next base: position 2,626 of record CAYTWC010000180.1, read on the forward strand.
ACAGTGCTGCCCACACGAAACCCATGGGGCCGAGTCGCCAGGTGTCCCTGAGTTCGAGGGGCGTGTCGGCGAGCAACTCTTCAGGCGGTGGGTGCTTGTCGAGCGTTCGGTGGAGGTAGACGTATTCCTCACGCGCACCGATTGTCATACCGGCAAGAGGGAGAACGACCGCGGTTCCGGCCGTATGCAGCTTGCGCTTGAACTTTCCTGTGGGACGACCGAGGTCGATGATCCCTGCCATTCCACCCGGTCTGAGTACGCGGGCGATCTCCGCCATCGTCTGGCCGACCGAGTCGAGGTTCCGGAATACATATGCGGAGAACACGGCGTCGAACGATCCGTCCTCGAACGGTATGGCTTCCCCGACCGACACGACCCGGGCGCTGGCATCGTTGAGCGCCAGCATCTCCGGAGCGGGGTCGAGGGCGACGATCTCCCTCGGAAGGAGGATCTCGTTGGCAGCACCCGTCCCTGCTCCAAGGTCGAGAAGCCGACCCTGGGGAAGGCGCGAGACCACGGTCTTGCGCCACTTCTGGTCCTGACCGAGCGACAACACAGCGTTGAGCCGGTCGTACCGGTCGGCGATGTCGCTGAAGACTTCGCCGTTACTCATCCCGTGGTGAGGCGCTCGAACCCCGTGTACGGAACAAGTGCGTTCGGAATCCGAACGGACCCATCGGACTCCTGCAAGTTCTCCATGATCGCGATGAGAACCCTCCCGACGGCGACGGCGGTGCCGTTCAGGGTGTTGACGAACTCGTTCCCGGACTCCGTGCGATACCTGATCTTGAGTCGCCGGCTCTGGTAGTCGGTCGTGTTCGAGGTCGATGTCACCTCGCGGTATCGCTCTTGGGACGGGAACCAAGCCTCGATGTCGTACTTCTTCGCAGCGGAGGAACCGAGATCACCCGCGGCGACGTTGACAACCCGATACGGGAGCTCGAGGCCCGTGAGGATTTCTTCCTCGCGCTCGAGCAAGAACTCATGTTCGGCCGCAGCGGCGTCAGAGGCGACGAACGAGAACATCTCGACCTTGTCGAACTGATGGACGCGGAAGATGCCGCGAGTGTCCTTCCCGTAGGTACCTGCCTCTCGTCGGAAGCACGTGGAGTAGCCGGCATACCGAATGGGGAGTTCGTCCGCATCGAGGATCTCCTCGGCATGGAACGCCGCGATCGGAACCTCGGAAGTTCCCACGAGGAACAGATCGTCGTCAGGGATCGAATACACCTGCTCGGCGTCACCCGGAAAGAACCCGGTTCCGAACAGTGCCTGCTCGCGCACGAGGACCGGCGGAATCATCGGGGTGAAGCCGTGGGGCGTCAACACGTCCATCGCATATCGAACGAGTGCGAATTCGAGTATCGCAAGGTCGCCCATGACGAACCCGAATCGTGAGCCGGAGACCTTGGCCGCACGTTCGACATCGAGCACACCGAGGGCAGCGCCGAGCTCGACGTGGTCCTTGGGTTCGAACGCAAACTGCGGAGGTTCGCCGACCCGCTTGATCTCGACAGCATCCTCCTCGACGTGCCCGTCGGCGGCCGTCGGGTCGGTCATGTTCGGCAGTGTGACCCAGATCGTGTCAAACTGTTCGTCGAGGTCATCCGCCCTCGCAACCAGCGTCTTGTACTCGACTGCGAGCCGTGACGCGTCGTCGATGGCAGCCTGCTTTTCGTCCCCACTCAGCGCGGCGATCGCCTTGCCAGCCTGCTTTTGGGCTGCGCGGAGTTCCTCGGCTTCGGCTCGCGCTGATCGACGCTGAGCGTCGAGGTCGATCAGCCGATCCAGATCGACGTCGAAACCACGCCGAGCAAGCGACGCAGCGAGCAGATCGGGTTGTTGCCTGAGGAGGTTCGTATCAATCATTGTCTGCGACGCAGGTTACCGACCGAGGGCGCGATCCACTGCCACGGCCTCTTCGGGAGACAACGCCTCAAGACCGTGGCCACCGGATACCTGCTTGGTGAAGAACACGGTGTCGTCGCGCGAGACGAGGATCGATATAACAAGCCCATCGGCACGCTGGTTGAGCAGCGCGAGCGACCGTGACT
>CAYTWC010000181.1:0-4623 GCA_964441975.1 uncultured Acidimicrobiaceae bacterium
ACGTTCGCACCCTTCTCGACCCGACCGTACGTGCCGCGGTCGCACACGACGATCTGGTTCGAGTTGAAGGTGTCGGGTGCCCACGGGCTTATGAAGTCGAGCTGTCCTCCGGCGCCACACAGGTTGGCGGTTCCGCCGGCGACGGTCGCTGGATAGTCGCCTGCGTACACGATGTCCATGTCCGCAGCGGTGGCGGTGGTGAATCCGAGACCGACGATGTCGGCTGGGGGAGCGGTATCACCGCCGCTCATGTTGATCAGACCGTTGAGATACGCGCGGTCGTGCGTTGTCGCGGCGACATGGGTGATCCACGGCGCCATCGGTGACCCGACAGTTTCGTACCCCGGGCCCTCGTTTCCTGCCGAGTGAGCGACGAAGATACCGGCCGCTCGCGCTGCGAGGAACCCGATGTCGTCGCCGGATGACCACGGGTCAGATGGATCTTCCGATCCGATCGAGTAGTTGATGACGTCGACGCCATCGGCGATGGCCTGCTCGATACCGGCGAGAATCGCTGTGCCGTTGCACCCTTCGCCGTCACACACGTCGTAGGCGATGATGTTGGCGTGGGGAGCCACACCGGAGATGGTGCGATCCTCGGAGATCCCTGATGGACCGGTAACTGTTGCTACGACCTCGTTGCCGGCCGCGGTGCTCGCCGTATGCGATCCATGACCGTCGTCGTCGATGCCCCCGAACGGGGAACCAGGAACAAGGGACCAGATACCGATCAGTTTGTCGTTGCAGAGCGTTGGATCTGTGGAGCATTCACCGAAGTACACCCCGGATCCATTCGGGTTCGTGTGGTCATACCCATCGATCGGTCCGACGTCGGCGAAGGACGGGTTGGCGGGGTTGATTCCCGTGTCGAGAACACCGACGATGACGCCTTCGCCTTTGGTCGGGACTCCGGTCGCTGATCCGCTCCAGGCAGATGGCGCTCCGATCCACGCGGGGCCGTTGTCCGTTGTGAGGGTGTGACGGGTGTCTTTCGCCACCTTGGAAACGCCGTCCATCTTTGCGACGGAATTCGCTTCCTCCCAAGTCATCCACAGTGACACTCCGTTCGCGGCGTTGAAGTACTCGTTGCGGATGGTGACCGAGCGATCGAGTTGGGTGTTCAGGGCCGAAATGAACTCGGCATGGGCAGCCTCGAGGTGAGAACGGTACGCCCGGCTCTCCGGCGTGTCGACATCGAGTTTGTCCTCGCCGGTCACCTCGTTGCTGGTTCCGTCGAGCCCACGCGTGGAGCCGTCGTACGTTGCCACGGGTGCCTCGTCCAAGTGGACGATCCAGACGCCGTCGCCCTGCTTCTTGAACGGATTCGCCGAAGCGAGAGTTGCTTCGGCTTCCTCGATCGTCTTCCCGTCTGTGTCAGGTGTCGAAACCGCTGCTGCGGGGACGATCGCCAGGAGCGAAAACACCATCGTGAGTACGAGTACCAACATGCTGCCGCGACGCATGCACGCCTACCTTTCGGTTGCCATCATTCCGTGATGGAGTCCGACCGGCACACACTTGGTGGCGTGTGGCCTCCCCGATAGGAGTCCTCTGTGGCGTCGATACTACGCAGAGTGTTCACGACTATGTCAAGGGGATCCATGCATCGTTTTCGCGACCTTGCGCAAACGCATCCAAATGCGATGCCGCCGACCTATTCGGTACCGGGCGGTACGATTCTGGGCATGAACAACATGAAGACCGCCGCTCTCCTCGGGTTCCTCGGGGCCCTGTTCGTGGGGTTGGGATATCTGCTCGGAGGCGCGACCGGGGGTCTCTGGGCTCTTGGTTTCGCGGTTGTATTCAACTTCGCCATGTACTTCTTTTCCGACAAGATCGCCCTCAAGTCGGCGCGGGCGCGTGAGGTCGAGGCACACGAGGCCCCTGCGCTGCATCAGATCGTCTCGTCGCTCGCGCAGCGAGAGAACATGCCAATGCCATCGCTACACATCATCGATTCCGCACAACCGAACGCGTTCGCTACCGGGCGGAACCCGAAGCACGCGGCTGTGGCGGTCACGACGGGGATCCTTGAGATACTCGACCATCGGGAGCTCGAAGGCGTTCTGGCCCATGAGTTGGCCCACGTGAAGAACCGCGACATCCTCATTGCGACGGTTGCAGCGACCATCGCCGCCGCGCTCTCGTTCCTCGCGCGGATGGCGTTTTGGGGCGGTATGGGTCGCCGCCGCAACGACAACGGCATCCAGGCGATCATCGGCTTGGTTGCGATGGTTCTTGCTCCGATCGCTGCCGCGTTGATCCAGATGGCGATCAGCCGCTCGCGTGAATTCGAGGCCGACCGCGATGGTGCGGAGTCGACAGGGTCCCCGCTGGCGCTCGCGAGCGCGTTGCAGAAGATCAGTACCGGCGTCGCCCACAACCCGATGAACGTCAACCCGGCGGTTTCGCAGTTGTTCATCGCCGACCCGCTCAAGTCGTTCGGTGGACGAGGTCGCCAGCAGCTCGGCAAGATGTTTGCCACTCATCCACCCGTCGCCGACCGCATCGACCGTCTCGAGCAGATGGCATCCGGAATCCACTGATCCCAGGCTCGATGACGTGACCGCCCGGCTTCGGTCCTCAAGCGTCGGTTTTGTTGTGCCGATTCACCTATGTGAACGGAACACATCCAGCCCAAGCCCGACCATCCCGATGGTGGCTGATCGCGGCCGCCACAGCCGGTTTGGTGACCTTGGTTGCTGTCGTTGGTGCCTTTGCCGTCCAGCGGGAGGCGAGTCGCCCGATCGGTGAGGGAGCGCTGTTCTACAACGACGCATCGATAGCGGCTACCCGCGTCGCGGCCACCGCACCGCAGGATCTAGCCGATGAGATCCGTCACATCAGGAACGCACTCGAGGTCGAGTCGGTCTCGATCGTTGGTCCGGGAGGCATCGTCGAGCTGTCTTCCTCCGGATCCCTGGTCGACAACCCGGTGGACAATCCCATCGTTCGATTCGGTCATGCGTCTCAGGTGTTCGCTGCTGCTGCGATTCCGATTTCGCTCCCGATCGCCGTCGACGGCGTTGTCGAGTGGTCTGCGGGTGACACACTCTACGAAGTCTCATACCCGCTTGGCTCGGAACGGTCTCTCCTCCTGCACTACGACGTCTCCGAACTGTTGGAACGCCGCTCCCGAGCTGGCGGTATCAGTGCTGAGACGCTGACCCTCTTGGCCGTCGCGATCGCTGGGGTCGTTGTGGCGGCGATATCGCTGCTCGCCCGGTCCCGTGCAAAGACGAGGTTCCGGATTCTCGAGCGCGAATCGGCGTTGCTGCGTGAACACGCCGAAGAGCTCGAGATTCACAACATCGAACTGGAGCTGGCTCGCAACGAGGCAGAGCGAGCTCTGGCGCTCGCCCAGGAGAAGAATCGAATCCGGGGAGAGTTCGTCATGATGATCAACCATGAGTTGCGGACGCCGCTCACCTCGATGCTCACCGGTGCACAGATTCTGTCCGAGAACGGTCTTGATTCTGACAGCTCGCAGGCGATCGTGACGGCCATGCTCGAGGACGGGGGCCGACTCGAATCGATGATCGGACAGATCCTGTCGGTTGCCAGGATCGAGAATCGCGGGTTGAACTCGACCGTGGTTGACACCGAGTCTGGCGCGATCTGGGACGCGATCGTCGGCCAGCTCCCCATCGGGACGGTCATCGGGGACGCACCATCGAACCCGACCGCCCCACTTCGCACTGATGCGACAACGCTCTCGCAGCTCGTCGTGTCGCTTGTCGAGAACGCTGAGCAACACGGGGCAACCGAAGTCACGGTGACGGCATCGTCTGAAGGGTCCGTCAGCGACCAGGTGTCAGTCGGGTCGGTGGAGTCGGTCGGGCTCGTCATATCGGTGACCGATGACGGGCCCGGGATCAGCGAAGCGTTCCTACCCAGGGTCTTCGAGAAGTTCGAGAAGGACAGCTTCTCTTCCGGGACCGGGCTCGGCCTCTACATCGTCGGTCTCATGGCGGAGGCGATCCACAGCTCGGTTCGGGTGGCCACCTCCGCGCAAGGTACGACATTCGAGATCCTGATTCCGTCAGTCCCTGCTCATGTCGAAGTGCGGGAGATGGCATGAAGCGGCTGGCTATCGCCGTCCTCGTGGTCCTCGTTGCCGGGTGCAGTTCCGCAGCGCAGGACTCTGCGTCCCTGACGCTCGACGAATTCTCGATCCGATCGTCCGCTGATTCCGTCGAAGCCGGTACGATCGCGTTCGACGTGCAGAACGTCGGAGAATTCGGTCATACCGTGGTGGTGGCAGATGAGACGGGCATGGTCGTTGCAGCATCCGACTTGCTCGAAGCGGGCTCCGACACAGAGTTCGTCGTGGAGCTCGAACCCGGCCAGTACGAGTTCACGTGCCGGATCGTTTTCCAGTCGGAGGACGGACGGGTGATCGATCACTACGAAGAGGGAATGCGAACATCCATCGAGGTCGATCAGCCTGGCTCGTGATCCCAAGGAAGGGTGACCACATGGTTTCGTCGTGGGTATCCTCGTGTCTGCGCTGGGATGCCCGAGCGGCCAAAGGGAGCAGACTGTAAATCTGCCGGCTAAGCCTTCGGAGGTTCAAATCCTCCTCCCAGCACTGAGTACTGAGTACTGGCTACTGAGTACTAA
>CAYTWC010000182.1:0-2603 GCA_964441975.1 uncultured Acidimicrobiaceae bacterium
CATCGATGTAGGCGAGCACGCTCGCTGGCACGAGGAATCCGGGGAGGAATCCGGCGAGCACATGGGCACGGATCTGGGTTGCCGACAGATCGAGGGTCGGCATGTCAAGAGCCGTATAGGACGACCCGATCGCGGCCGTCACCTGATCGAAGGACACCGTCGGTCTCGGGACGACGGCAATCCGCGCCCGCTCGAGCACCTCATCGGCGCGGTGCCAGGTCGGGATGCCGACGGCGGAATCCGAACCGAGGATGAGGACCGCGTCGTCGGACATCGCATCGAGGGTGTCGATCGTGTACGTCGGACCGCGCCGCTGCATCTCGGTGTCGTCGGCGACCAGATATGACGCTTCGGCAGCGGCCAGCAGACACATCGCCCACCGGTGTTTCGCGCTCGTCACGACCCTCGTGGCCTTCTGCCATGGCGTGCGCGCCGGAAGCAGCCGCACGTGGTCGAGATCCATCTGTTCATAGGCGGCATGGGCGACCGCAAGGTGGGCCACGTGGGGAGGATCGAAGGTTCCGCCGAGGATTCCGTACACGGGCCACAGCATAGGTTGCAATGGACGGAGCGAGGTAGAGCGCCCGGCCCGGTGACGCGCCACATGACAGTGCCGGGACCGGGTCGAGATACACGTCGTGCAATCGCAGCGAGAAGTGAAACGCCTCGGCGCCGTCATGCAGACCCGAGCGTCCGACGGCGTCGCCACGACGGAGAACCCGACCGGTCGCAACGGAAATCGACTCGAGATATGAATAGGAGGTTCTGACTCCACCACCATGGTGCACTGTGACAGTCAGTCTGCCTGCGACGGACCCGGCGAACGTCACCGTCCCAGGACCGGCCGAACGGACGACATCGCCGGCGGGAACCGCAAGATCGACTCCCCAGTGGCCAGCGTATTGGCCGATGGGACCGAATGGTCGCACGATGCGCGAAGTGTCGAGTGCTCCGATTCCACCGAGACCGAAACACGGACCAATCGCACTTGCGAGGATTCCGACAGTGAGGGCAGCAACCATTGATATCCACGCCGAACCGCACCCTCAGGGTACGGCGTGGGACTGTCAGGTTCTAGCTAGGCGCTCACCCGTTCTGCACCGGCGAGGAGTTCGGACACTGCGGTTCGGATCTCATCGGGTGTGTACGGCTTGGTGATGAAGCCCGAAGCGCCCGTGGTGAGGGCCCACTCGATGTCACTCGCGTTGGCAAGCCCGGACGCCATGATGACTTTGACCGATGCCAGGGTGTTGTCCTCGCGGATCCACTTGAGCAGGTCCATGCCGTTTCCGTCTGGCAGACCGATGTCAAGGAGTACGACATCCGGTTTGAGAGCCATGACGGATCGCTTGGCCTCGGTGATGGTCGTAGCGGTGTGTACGTCGAGTCCGAGCGGCGAGAGGGAGACTTCGAGAAGCCTTCTCAACACGTGTGAATCTTCGACTATCAGGACCGATTGCACAGCCCCTCCTATGTATGTTCGGTGGTTTTTTGACTACAAGGTTTCATTCGACCGAACCGACACGCTTCTATATGGGTCTTCCGACCCTGTCTATGGGTCTTACGACGCAGTTCGCAGTGGTCTGACCGTGGGGAGGGCCGCTCGTTCCACAAATGCTTCCAGCTGGCGGAGGGTGCGGACCTGGTCGACCCGGTCACACATCGGGGCGTATCTCGACATGACGGAATCGCCGGTGTCCCAGTAGCGATGTGGTTCGGGGTTGAGCCAGAACAACGCGCGGGACCGTTCGGCGATGCGATCGAGATATTCGGTGCCGGGGTCGCGGTAGTTGTTGCGGGCATCACCGGTGACGACCACGGTCGATCTCGATGTCACGGCATCACCATGGTTCTCCCACATGTCCTTGAACGACATCCCGTAGTCCGAATGCCCGTCCCTGCGGACAAGGTCGGCCGTCTGACTCATCTCGATCAGGCCGTCGGCGAAGTCGACCCCGGTGCCGAAGAACTCGGTGACCTCGTCGAGTCCGTCTATGAACGCGAAGACCCGCACCTTGGACAACTCCGACGAGATGGCATACGCGAGCTGCATGGTGAAACGCGCGAATGTGGCCATGGATCCGGACACGTCACACAGAACGATGAACTCCGGCTTGGATCGCCTCGGTGGTTTGAACTGCGGTTCCAGCAGGACACCCCCGTGGGAGAGCGAACGTCGAATCGTGCGCCGGACGTCGAGCTTTCCTTTCGATCCTCGCCGACGACGCTGGGCAAGGCGTGTGGCGAGCTTGCGTGCGAGAGGGGCGATCGCCCGCTCGACCTCCTCTATCTCAAGCTTCGTCGCGTGGAGCAGGTCCGTGTCCTCGATGAGGGGGATTCTCCTCGACGCGGCGACCTGTGCGGCACCCCGATCTGCGACGAGCCTGGCGGTGATCTCTCGTTCGAGTTCGTCACGGACCCGCTGCACCAACGCTTCGGCCTCTGCCCTTCGTATCCGTTGCTCGAGCTCCGATTCGCTCTCGACCGACGAAAGAGCGGCGAGGAGTCGCGCGAGAAGGTCGTCGGCGTTCAACCTGCTCATCACCCGGTATGCGTAATACCGCCCTCCAACGGGACGGCCCGGCTCCATTCCTGCGAATCGG
>CAYTWC010000182.1:2613-4608 GCA_964441975.1 uncultured Acidimicrobiaceae bacterium
GTCAATGGCGCTTTCGATCAGTCGCCGGAGCGCGTCTGCGTCGTTCCCGATCAGAGCTCTGACCATTTCGTCCGAGAGCTCGTCGGCGTTTCCACCGCTTCCTCCTACCCCACCACCACCATCCGCTTTCGGGGCGCCGGCTTCGGTGTCCGACGCGGCATGAGCCCGTTCACGACCGAAGAAGACGTCGAACGTCCGGTCGAAGACCGGGTAGTGCCGACCGTTCTTGACCAGCGTTGCACCGAGTGTCGCCCGAAGATGGTCCGGGTTGCTGAGATCGGTGTGTTCGAGCGCGGTGACCGCGTCCATCGCTTCCACCATCGAGACCGGAACGCCCGTTTCCCTGAGTTCGACGACGAACTCGGACAGTCGCTCGATCATCGGCTACGACGTTTCAAGGTCGAGCGACAGCTCCTTGGCGACCCGTTCGATGTCCGCCTGATATTTGAGGAGCACGTTGAGAGTGTCCGACACGGCGTCGTCGTCGAGTTCCTCGACGCCGAGCGCGATCAGTGTCCGCGCCCAGTCGATCGTCTCGGATATCGAGGGCGATTTGCGGATGGGAACCGCGCGGATGGTTGCGACGGTCGCCGCAATCTTGTCCGCAATACGATCGCCGAGCCCGGGGACGCGCGCTGCGAGTATCGCCCGCTCGCGCTCGATCGATGGGTACGGGATGTGGAGGTACAAGCAGCGTCTCTTGAGGGCTTCCGACAACTCGCGGGTGTTGTTCGACGTGAGCACGACGATCGGCGTCGTAACGGCCTCCATCGTCCCGAGCTCCGGGATGGTCACCTGATACGAGTCGAGCACCTCGAGAAGCAACGCCTCCGTTTCGACTTCGACGCGATCGACCTCGTCGATGAGGAGTACCACGGGCTCGGGCGAGCGAATCGCCTCGAGGAGTGGCCGCGTGAGCAGGAACGGTTCGGAGAAGATGTCGTCCTCGAGGTCGCTCCAGGTCGCACCCTCGTCGGACTGGAGCCGGAGAAGCTGCTTGTGGTAGTCCCATTCGTACAGGGCCTTTGCCTCGTCGAGGCCTTCGTAGCACTGGAGCCTGACGAGCGGACGACCGGTCGCCGCCGCAAGTGCGACCGCAAGGGCTGTCTTGCCGACGCCTGCGGGCCCTTCGGCGAGGATCGGCTTGTCAAGGGCACCCGCGAGGTACGTCACCTGAGCGATTCTGCTGTCCGCGAGATACCCCACATCGGCGAGGGCGGTGAGCACGTCTGTCGGAGTGGACCACGATCGAATCATGCCGGCCAGCGTAGCCAACCCGACCGGGGAGGCGGGCGCAACGCAGGTCGATCCCGGGCGCTGGATTAGAAGACGACCATGTCGTCGCGGTGGATGACCTCGGTCCCGAGATCGGAGGTGTGGCGACCCGAGCCTCCGTCGAGGTCGGCCATCGACACCCGCGAGATCCCCTTTGCCTTGCGCAGACCTGCTTCATCGAAGACGTCGACCACGTCGCCTGCCGTGAACCCACCCTTCGAACCCACGACCCCGACGCCGAGAAGCGACTTGCCCCGCTCCGTGATCGCGGTCGCGGCACCGGCGTCGATGGTCACCGAACCGGTTGCGCGGACCCCGAATGCGATCCACAGTTTGCGTGAGTTCAGCGGGGCGTCGGTCGGGTCGATCCACGTGCCGATGTCGCCACCGGCGATCGCCGTCGCGACCGCGTCGGGGTCGCTGGCTGCTGCAATGACCGTCGGGACGCCCGAGAAGGCTGCCATTCGGGCTGCAACAACCTTGGTCGCAACCCCGCCCGAACCGAAGTCACCCTTTCCCGAGACTGCCCGGAGTCGATCGAGGACATCGTCGGAGTGTTTCACCGCCGCGAGAAGCTTCGCATCATCCGTCAGCCGTGGATCCCCGGTGAAGAGTCCTGCCGTGTCGGTGAGGATCACCAGCATTGCCGCGTTCACGAGGTGGGACGCAATTGCCGCCAACCGGTCGTTGTCGCCAAGCTTCACTTCGTCCACGACCACG
>CAYTWC010000183.1:0-2236 GCA_964441975.1 uncultured Acidimicrobiaceae bacterium
CTGCGGGCTCGAGGACCGGTCTCCTCGAACCATGCCCAGCCCCCGGATCCAAGATCCAAGATCCAAGATCGTCTGCCCGATCCAAGATCCAAGATCGTCTGCCGGATCGTCTCCAACCGGTATCCCGGGGATGAACAACACATGAACACCGGGCCCGGTTCGGGGCAATCGGTGGCGGCGGGAGCCAAATGGGGCTAACTTGACGACACCTCGGTCCTCGGACCGGGGAGCGCGGTGACCTTCACTGCGCATGATTGAGTGAAAAAGAGAGAGGTAACAGCATGATGAAACGACTTGCTGTGCTCTTCGCTGTGCTCGCTCTTGTTGCCGCCGCTTGTGGCGGTAGCAGTGGAGACGAGGACACAACCACAACAACTGCCGGTGATCCCGGGCAGGAAGTCGGCGAAAGCACGCTTGTAGAAGTACAAGCACGTGGAACGCTGAAGTGTGGTGTGTCAGGCAGCGCTGTCGGTTTCTCCGAGACCGACGCTGAGGGCAATACGACCGGATTTGACGCTGACTACTGCCGCGCCGTTGCTGCGGCAGTGCTTGGTGATGCGGAAGCTGTTGAGTTCCGTAACCTGACCGCTGCGGAGCGGTTTGAGGCGCTCAAGAACGGTGAGGTCGACGTTCTGATCAGGAACACGACCTGGACCCAGACGCGTGACGTCACACTCGGACTCGACTTTGCGCCGACCACGTACTACGACGGTCAGCAGATGATGGGTAACCCGGCGACACTTCCTGGTCTCAACGCGAACAGTGGCTTCGAAGCCATTGACGGCGCTGTCGTCTGCACGAACGCAGGAACGACGACCGAGAAGAACATCACCGAGGGTGCCGAGGTTGCAGGTGTGAGCATCACACTTGAGACAGTGGAGACATTCCCAGAGGCGATGGAGAAGTTCATCCAAGGCGGATGTGACATCGTTACGACGGATGGTTCCGGTCTCTACGGAAACCGTGCCGCCAACGTGGCATCGGGCACCGAAGGTGCCGCGGATTGGGTCATCTTCCCAGAAGCCCCGATCTCGAAGGAGCCACTCGGCCCGGTCTACCGTCAGAACGACTCGCTGTGGGCAGATGCCGTCAACTGGACGATCTTCGCCACCTTCATCGCTGATGAGCTCGGCGTGACGTCCGCGAACTTCGACGAGATGATGGACGCAACTCCTGAGTTGACCCGTCTCTTCGGCGGAGAAGGCGAACTCCAGACAGCCATGGGCCTGCCGGCCGAAGCTTTCGCTGAGGCGATCAAGCAGGTCGGAAGCTACGGCGAGATCTTCGAGCGCAACCTGACGATTCCGTTGGGTATCGAGCGTGAAGGCTCGTACAACATGCAGTGGAACCAGGGTGGTCTGATCTATGCACCACCAGCCCGCTAGTCGGGACTGACTTCTGCAGAGGAAAGGGGCACCGCAAGGTGCCCCTTTCTCGTTGCCGGCATACGTCCTTGATCGGACCATCCGTTCGAGACGGGGCGATGTCGGCAGGCCGTTTCAGGTACAGTGCGTCGAACCTCACAGCGTCAGGAGAGCCACATGGGCGGAACGGATATGAAGGAACTGCTGTTCAGCGCCGAAGGTCGTGTCAATCGCGGCAAGTTCTGGGGCGTGTTCTTCGGCATCATGCTCGCGAACTTCATCGCGATCACCATCGTGCTGCTCCTGCGCATGGCATTCGGGGATTTCGGCTACTACTCGGGCGGATTCCTCTTCCTGCTGTTCTACATAGCGACTCTCGTGAGCGGGATCATGGTGCAGATCAAACGCTGGCACGATCGCGGCAAGTCCGGGTGGTGGGTCCTCATCGGTCTTGTACCTCTCATCGGTCCCCTGTGGGTCTTGATCGAGTGCGGATTCCTCATCGGGGAAGGCGACACGAACCAGTACGGTCCTGACCCACTGGTGTCCCGCTAGCAGCCCCGACACCGCCTCGAACCAGGGTCCGGTGGCACGGGCGGCCTCAACGCTCTAGGGTGCCCCCAGCGTCCAATCCGCTGATTGCGTGGACGTTGGAAAGGCACGGACGTGACGGTCCAGGTTCGGGAACAGACGAAGACGCCGTTGTGGAGGAACGCGACGGTGCTCAAATGGGCCGCCCAGCTCGTCGTTCTTGCAGGCGTCATCGGGCTTTTTGTCATCCTTGCATCGCAGGCGTTGAAGAATTTCTCCGCATCTGACATCTCGTTCGACTGGGACTGGCTTTCGGATCCGACGTGAGACGCGATCAGAGA
>CAYTWC010000183.1:2246-4603 GCA_964441975.1 uncultured Acidimicrobiaceae bacterium
GCTGGCACCGGGGTCGACTTCGTTGAAGGGGAAGGGAATCGACACGAACCCGGATTCGGGTGCCCGGGCGATCGTCGTGGGAATGATCAACACCCTCCGGGTCGCGATCTCCGGAATCTTCGTCGCAACGATCCTCGGCACGATCATCGGTATCGGTCGGCTATCCAGCAACTGGATCATCAACAAGGTCGCGACGATCTACATCGAAACGATCCGCAACATCCCGCTTCTCGTGCAGATCTTCTTCTGGCAGGCGCTCGCAATCACGCTCCCATCGCTCACCGATGCCGACATCGGGACCTATTGGTTCAAGGCTTCGAACAAGGGTTTCGGGATTGCCTGGATCTTCCCTGACGGCGGTTTCTGGCCGTGGTTGACGTTCGTCATCGTCGGATTGATCATCGGGATGTGGGTCGTGCGCAAACAACGACGCCGGCAGGAGGCCACAGGTCAGCCGAGCCGAGGTGGTAGGTACCTGGTCCTCATCGTCGCGGCGTTCGCCATCGTCGGATGGTTCGCTGCGCCGATCCTCAGCTTCTTGGATCCGGTCTTCACGAAGATCGGCGAATTCGTGGACGAGGTCCCACCGATCGTCTTCCCGTTGATCTTCGCTGTGATCGCACTCGTCGCGTCCGCGCTGTGGATCCGAAACTTCTTCGAGTCACGGCGGACGCCTGCGGGATTCGGGAAGTTCTCCGACGATGATTGGTTCCGCGTCATCTTCGCCGGTGTCGCGGGAGTCGTCGTCGCGGTGGCGGTCTTTTGGATCGGCGGTCTCGAAATCAAGACCGTGGCGGGTGAGACGCTCACCGTGTCCGAGCTGTTGCGCACCGGCATCGGCAACTTCTTCTCGTGGCTCGGGGCGTCGTTCGACACAACCGGATACCGCACGGTCGTCGAAGGGACGCGCTCTGGCGGGCCCCTTGTGTTCGAGAAGGTCGAGGTCGCTCTTGTCGGGGCGGGTATTCCCCAGTACGTTCCCACGGGTCAAGTCATCACCATCCCGTTCTTCGCGATCTGGATGGGTGTCACCGTGTACACGGCTGCGTTCATCGCCGAGATCGTCCGAGGCGGCATCCTTGCCGTGTCGAAGGGACAGACTGAGGCGTCGATGGCCGTTGGGCTCCGCCGGAGCCAGTATCTGCGACTCATCATCCTGCCGCAGGCTTTCCGGATCATCCTGCCGCCGCTCGGAAACCAGTACCTCAACCTCGCGAAGAACACCTCTCTCGGTCTCGCAGTTGCCTATGCCGACATCGTGGCGGTGGGTACCACGATCATCAATCAGACCGGCCAGTCGCTGCCCGTGGTCATCGTCTGGATGGCGTTCTTCCTCACCTTGAGCCTCGTGATCTCGGCGATCGTGAACTACTACAACCGCAAGATGATGTTGGTGGAGCGTTGATATGGCAGACATAGTCCTCCCCGATCTTGAGGTTGCTCCCGAACCGCCACCGACGGGTGCGCGGGTCTGGCTACGCGACAACATGTTCTCGACGTGGGGTAGCGGGATCCTCAGCGTCTTGGCGCTCGTACTCATCTTCTTCTCGGTTCGGGGTCTCCTCGCGTTTGCGTTCAACCCGGGCAGGCGATGGGACGCGGTCACCTTCAACATGAAGCTTCTGATGGTGCAGGGCTACCCCGGCGACGAGATCTGGAGGGTCTGGGTGGCCGTCGGTGCGGTTGCCGTGATGCTCGCTGTCTCCCTCGCCGTGTGGGCCATCGGCGGGAGGATGGAACCGAGGCAGCTCGGCAAGATCGTGATGTCGATCGGTGGTGCGATATTCGTCGTCGCCGTGCTCGGACCATTCTCGACGCAGGCGAAGATCATCGACATCGTCGTCGCTCTCGTACTTCTCGGCGGCGGCTACTTCCTGCGGAAGGGCCTCGGTGAACGGGCGAAGCAGCCGGTCATACCGGTCATGGCCGTCGTCGGTGTAGCGATCCTTGTGCTGATCGCGATCATCCAGACGTTGTACCTGCCGTTCCCTGCTCGAGACGCAGACGGTGTCCAGGTCATCATCGAGCAGAAGGTGGCAGGATCGACGATTTGGCCGTGGACAATCATCCTGCTGTCGGCCATCGTTGCCTATGTGATCGCACGCGCGGTCGCAATCGCGGGCAAGGCAGGGATCCTCAAACCGATTCTGACGGTCCTCTGGCTCCTCAGTTTCCCGGTGATCTTCCTCGTGCTGCTCCGCGATCCTGACATCAACTGGAACCAGAAGTTCGGAGTCGGGGCCGACGGTTCCCTGTTCTCCATCCAATGGTGGCTGATCATCCTCGGATTCACGATCGTCGGCTGGTTCCTGCTGCGCTGGATCTCGAAACCGTCGGTCGGTGAGATCGGGCGCGTG
>CAYTWC010000184.1:0-4550 GCA_964441975.1 uncultured Acidimicrobiaceae bacterium
ACGCAGCTCGTGGCGGCCAAGGACGCTCGATTCCGCCTGATCGCAACCGATGGAGTGTTCTCGATGGACGGTGTCATCGCGGATCTCCCTGAGATCTGCGACCTCGCGGATGAATACGACGCCATCGTCATGGTCGACGATTCGCATGCGGTCGGGTTCCTCGGTCCGAACGGCGGAGGGACGCCGGACTATTGGGGAGTGACCGACCGAGTCGACATCGTGACAGGCACCTTCGGCAAAGCGCTCGGAGGGGCGAGTGGCGGATACACCTCAGGCCCGAGCGAGCTCGTGACGATGCTTCGCCAGCGTTCGCGGCCGTACCTGTTCTCGAACTCGCTCGCACCCGTGATCAGCGCGACAACCCTGCACGCCCTCGGTCGCCTTCGAGAGTCGTCTGACCGACGGGACAAACTCGCCTCGAACGCACAGCGATTCCGTGCCGGGATGTCGGCTGCCGGTTTCGATCTCGCGGGTGCAGGACATCCCATCATCCCCGTCATGCTCGGCGATGCCAGAGTCGCTGCGGAGATGGCAGACCTTCTCCTCGACGAAGGCGTGTATGTCGTTGGGTTCTCATTCCCCGTCGTCCCGCGCGGCGAGGCAAGGATCAGGACCCAGATGTCGGCGGCCCACACGGACGACCATGTTGACACCGCGGTCGATGCTTTCGTCCGAGTCGGGCGGGAGCTCGGAGTCGTGCAGTGATGCGTGCTCTCGTGAAGGCCAAGCCGGAACCGGGGATCTGGTTCGAAGACATTCCGAAGCCGGAGGTCGGACCGAATGACGTGTTGGTCCGCGTGCGGAAGACATCAATCTGCGGAACGGACCTTCATATCGTCGCTTGGGATGAGTGGGCGTCCGAAACCGTTCCGGTGCCGATGGCCATCGGCCACGAATACATGGGGGTCATCACGGACCTCGGGTCGGAGGTCGAGGGATTCGAAGTCGGTCAGCGCGTCTCCGGTGAGGGTCACATCGTCTGTGGTCGCTGTCGTAACTGCCAAGGCGGTCGACGTCATTTGTGCATCGGGACTGTCGGCGTCGGCGTGAATCGACCCGGAGCATTCGCTGAGTATGTCTCCATTCCCGGATCGAACATCCAGCCGATCCCGGACGACATCGGTGACGACATCGCCTGCATCCTCGACCCGCTCGGGAATGCCGTCCACACGGCCCTGAACTTCGACCTGGTCGGCGAGGACGTCCTGATCACCGGGTCCGGTCCGATCGGCATGATGGCGGTCGCAATCGCGCGGCACGTCGGGGCGCGACACATCGTCGTCACCGACGTCAACGACTATCGGTTGGGCATCGCATCGACAATGGGCGCCGACCTCGAGATCAACCCAACGAGGACGACCGTTCGAGGAGCGATGGACGACCTGGGCATGACCGAAGGATTCGACGTCGGTCTCGAGATGTCCGGTCATCCCGACGCACTCCACGACATGATCACGACGATGAACAGCGGTGGAAACATCGCTTTGCTCGGAATCCCACCGAAGCAGGCGCCGATCGATTGGAACGACATCGTCTTCAAGGGGCTGACCCTGCAGGGGATCTACGGTCGGAAGATGTTCGAGACGTGGTACAAGATGCTCGCCATGCTCGAGAAGGGTCTCGACGTTTCCCCGGTCATCACACATCAGTTCGATGTCGCTGACTATGACGATGCCTTTGAGGTCGTCCGATCCGGGGACTCCGGAAAGGTGATCCTCAATTGGCCATAGACGGCACGACGACGAGAGAAGCCGCGAAGCATGACTGACCGAGATGACAAGGACGACGGACGGACTCCGAACACTGGCATGAGCACGGGTGTCGGCGTCGGTGTGGGCGTGGCCATCGGAGCCGGACTGTTCGCCGCGACAGGAAGTGTCGTGTGGCTCGCGGTGGGCATCGCGATCGGTGCGGCGATCGGAGCAACCTACGGATCGACGAAACAATCCGGTGATGACGACGCAAGCGATGACCCGCCGAGATAGGCGCCGAGATACGGGAACACGTTCCATCGAAGTTTCGCAGGACGTGTAGTGTCGTGTCCACGCTGGGTTTCCGGGGAGACGTATGACGCAGCCCGATGAGAGTGGGTCGACAGTCTTGCGCCTTGCTCCTTCGTATGGGCGGACGACATGACTGTCGCTGTCGTCGGATCCGTCAACAGCGATCTCGTACTCCAGACACCGCACATCCCGAGGCCGGGCGAAACGGTCATTGCCTCGTCGTCGACCATCCACAACGGGGGCAAGGGAGCAAACCAGGCGGTCGCTCTCGCTCGCCTTGGCCGGCCGACCTCGCTCGTCGCCTGCGTCGGCACCGACGCCGACGGGGATCGCCTCATGGCGTCGCTCGAGGCGAACGGTGTGGACGTGTCGATGGTCGCCCGTGTCGACAAGACGACCGGACTCGCGGTGATCGTCGTCGACAGCGAAGGCGAGAACACGATCGTGGGAAATCCGGGAGCCAACTCGCTGATGTCACCCGAGCTCGTCGCCGAATCCTCCGGACTCCTGTCGACCGCCGATGCGACGCTCATCCAGATGGAGATCCCGGGTGAGTCCGTCGCTGAAGCTGCCCGAATCGCCACCGGGCACACGCTCTTGAACCCGGCACCCGCTGCCGCTCTGGATGCCCGAGTTCTCGATCACGTGGACGTCTTGCTGCCGAACAGAACAGAATTGGGCATCCTCGCGGGAGTGGAGCCACCGGAATCCGAACGCGAGGTGATCGAAGCGACCCGCTCGCTCGGATTCTCTGGGATCGTGGTCGTCACACTCGGCTCCGAGGGTGCAATTGCGATCACGGATGACGGCTCGGTCGTACGTGCAATCCCCCCCGCAGTCCGTGTCGTCGATACCGTCGGCGCTGGGGATGCCTTCTGTGCAGGTTTCACGCACGGAGCGGCGTCCGGAATGGGACTTGAGGAGTGCCTTGCGCTGGCAACGGCTTGCGGGGCCCACGCAACGACGGTTCACGGTGCACAACCTTCGATGCCGACGCTCGACGACGCATCACGCCTCTTGCCGAGGGTCACACTCGGTTAGCATCGATGCATGGACCGCATCGCCGACGGCGTCTACCAGGTTTCCAAGACCGTCAACGCGTTCATCATCGATGGCGACGAAGGCGTCACGCTCGTGGACACCGGCATGCCGAACCGTCAAGGTGTCATCGTCGAGTCGCTCGCGATCATCGGGCGGTCCGCCAAGGACATCATGTCGATCCTGCTGACCCATGCGCACATGGATCACTTCGGATCCGCAGCGGCGCTGTGGGCAGCCTCCTCCGCCGGTGTGTACGCGTCACACGACGACGCCGCAATCATCAGAGGGGACCGCAGCACCGAACCGCCTCCTGCGTTCGAGCGGATTCCCTTTATCAAGCAGTTCATGGGATTGCTTCCGTCGGCTGACTCGCTCGAGGTCGATCACATCATCGCCGAGGGGTTCGAGGACTCGATGCCGTCCGACTTCTCCGTTATCGACACACCCGGCCACACACCCGGACACCTCTCGTATCGACTCGATCGCGCAGGGGGAATCGTGTTCGTCGGCGATGCCGCGGTGTCGTCGCGCGGAGAGATCAAGCGCGGATTCATGAACCGATCGACACCCACCTTCGATGCAAGCATTGCGCACCTCGCCACATTCAACTTCGAAACCGCGTGCTTCGGCCACTCCGCCCCGATACGTTCGGGTGCGTCGGGCGCATTCGAGCGGTTTGCTCCCTGACGGTTCGTTCGTCTACGGGCACAGCAATGCGATGAGCGACGCCGACGTCGAGGCGCTGTTACCTCTGTCGTCGGTTGCGGTGATGACCGGTGACATGTCTCCTTGGGCGTAGAACGGTCCGATCGTCGCCGTGTAAGCGCCGTTGCCCACGTGCGTCATCATCGTTGCGATGGCAGTCCCTCCTGTCGGACCCCATGCCACGACCACGGACTCAACAGGCGAATCGTCGAAGACGATCACGGAGATCGTCGAAACGGCAGCTCCGCAAGCCGGAGCCGACGGCACACGCACGACGTTGGGTCGCGCCGTCGGCCGAAGAAACGTCGGGTTGATCTCGATACGTCCTGAAATGTCGACGGACGCCGAATTGTGATCCCCTACGAACGTGAGTACGGAGCCGTACGATCCCTCCGGGAGCGACGTTCGCACCATGGTGAGTGTCACCGATGCGGTCTCGTCCGGTCCCAGCTGTCCGGACTGGGGACTCACTGCAAACGTCTGGTCCGCGCCCGACACCGTCCACGACGTCGGCTGGGTCCCCAGGTTGGTCAGCGATACGGTCGCGCTGCGGCTCGCTGCCCCGAACTGCACCGATGCAACGTCCAAGACGAGATCGGAGACGGCAGTTGGTGCGGGCTGGGACGGTGAGGTGGTGTCCGTTGTCGAAGGGGTTTCTTGGGTCGTGGTCGAGGTCTCGCCAGGCGGAATCGTCGAAGACGCCGGCGCAAGCGTCGGAGCCGGTTCCGCTGGGACAGGAGCGGGCGCCTCGATGACGCTCGACGACGTGATCGAAACCGAGGCGACCTCGGTGGGTGGCGG
>CAYTWC010000185.1:0-4526 GCA_964441975.1 uncultured Acidimicrobiaceae bacterium
AGTAAACCCTTTGTAGCCGGGAATGAAGCCGGCACCACGGAGCGAAGGTGCGACTCGATGGTCATGCGCTGACTCTCCGTCGATCTCGACGATCGCAGCCTTGCCGTGTCGTTCAGCCAGGAGCCGCAGTGCGGTGGATGCAAGGTCGGCGTCGTCGGTGAACAGCAGCGTTCGTTTCCCTGCTGGGTCCATCCAGGCCACGAGCTCACCTTTCATGAGCGCGATCCTGGCCCCGGCACGGCGTGTCGGCTTGCCCGGACCGTCTGGCCACGGAACCATCGCACCGTACGCGTTGGCCGGGTCCGTTGCGCCGAGCACCATCACCGAGTCGCTGTCGTGGACCCGCACGCGGTCGATGGCGCCTGGGAGACCGAACTGTGCACCGCCAAGGCCCTCGATGAAATATCCTCGACGGTTGGCCCCGATGTCCTCAAGCGATGCCAACGCCGGGTAGAGACCGGAGAATCCGCCGGGCACGCCCTCGTGTAAGACGGCGTCGCGGACGACGACGCCGTATCGATCGAGGAGCTGGCGCGCAGTTGTGACTGCTCGCTCCTCATTCGTCGGTTCCGTGGTCCGTAAGGTGTCGACCAGGTACCAGCGCCCTGCCGCCATGGGGGGTGTACTGCTCCCGATGACCGCCTTTCGAGGAGTCCGACGTCGTCGTTTCGTGTAGGCACGTACCGGGGCGAAGGAATCGTTCGTCACCTCTCCACGCCATACGAGATCCCAGATGCCGTCGATGGTGGCATCGATGGGGCCACCACCGACGCCTCGGTAGATGTCCTCGAAGAACGAGGCCCCGTACGACTCCAAGTGACCGCGGATCGACCGATGCAGATCGGAGTCGTCATCGGAAGCCTCGCTGTCGGGAGGTGTCGGGGCCAGCAGGGCAAAGGTGGAGCGGGGATACAGCGAGATGCGCCCGTCTCGCATCCCGAGCGGTTCGCGCCCCACCCACACGAAGTCGCCTGATGCCAGGGCGAGGTCGAGCGATCGTTCCACATCGTCCAGCCTCACGGCGAGGACGTCGTCCTCGAGGGTGCTCGCCGGCACAGAAACGCCGGCGAGCTGACCGACAACATCTCCGATTGACGTCCCTCGCCGATTCCCGACCCCCTGCCAGCTCGGCAGGAAGTGTGCGTACACCTCCGGCTCGACTGCCTCTGCCTGTCGGCGGAGGACGGCAAGCGAGCGACGTCTCAGTCGTCGCAGGACGTCGACGCCTACCCATTCCTTGTCGAGCCCTCCGGGCCGGAAGGCACCGGCGAGCACCTTCCCGGACGACTCCAAGCGACCGAGGGTTTCGGAGATAGGGGCGACGGGGAGGCCGACCGCTGCGGCCGCTTCGTTCGTCGTGAAGGGACCGTGCGTCCTCGCGTACCGGGCCACGACGTCGCCGACCGGATCCGGTACCGCCTCGAGAAGCGCTGACGGGACGCCGGGTGGTGGCTGAATGCCCACGGCATCGCGCAACCGTGCGAGATCCTCGGCGGCCACATACATCTCGGTGTTCGAGAACCGAATGCGATAGATCCTCCCCGAACGCGCCAGATCATCGAGCCAATCGGCCAACTCGGCATGATGTTCGGGATCGGTCCGCGCTTGGATCCCCGAACGGTCCAGCGGACCCAGATCGCGTAGGAGATCGTGGACAGCATCCTTGGAGCGAGCTCTGCGATCCGGTGCGAGTCGCTGGAGTTCGGCTTCGACCGCCTGGACGACATCGGCGTCCAACAGCTCGCGGAACTCGGGTTCCCCGAGGAGCTCGGCGAGCAGACGGCGGTCGAGGGTGAGCGCGGTCGCTTTCCGTTCCGCAAGTGGAGCGTCGTATTCGTACATGAACGACGCGATGAAGTCGAACATCAGCGACGTGGCGAACGGTGATGGCGCATCGACGTCGACCTCGACGACGCGGGTCGTGCGTTGCTCGATGTCGGTCAGCACTTCATTCAGCGCTGGGAGATCGAAGTGGTCCTGCAGTACCTCGCGGTACGTTTCGAGCACAATCGGGAAACTGCCGAACTCCTTCGTCACCTCGAGGAGGTTGGCGGCCCGTCGTCGTTGCAGCCAGAGTGGCGTGCGACTGCCTGGTCGGCGTCGTGGCAGAAGCAGGGCACGGGCCGCCGACTCGCGGAACCGGCTTGCGAACAAGGCCGAATCGGTGACCTCGTTGACCAGTGTCGACTCGATGTCTTCCGGGTTCACGACGATCGAGGCTGGATCCGGGGGATCGTCGACATCGGGGAAGCGGAACATGATCCCGTCGTCTGACCAGATCGCATCGACGCTCGAACCCATCCGGCGTCGAAGGATCGACCGCGCAGCCAACGCCCAAGGTGCATGTACCCGTGAACCGAAGGGGCTCAGGAGCACAAGCCGCCAGTCGCCGATCTCGTCGCGGAACCTCTGGATCACGATTGTGCGGTCGGTGGGGAGGGACCCTGTCGCTTCGACGGCGTCGGCGAGGTAGCGGGCCAGGTTGTCGGCGGCCATTGTGTCGAGTCGATAGCTGCTCTCGAGGGTTGTGATCGCCTCGGATGTGTCGAGAGCACCGACGGTGCGTGTGAACGCACCCACGGCTCTGCCCAACGCAAGCGGTCGGCCGGGGCCGTCACCGTGCCAGAAAGGCATCGACGCACCGGCGGCACCGGGCGCTGGCGATACGACGACCCTGTCGTGGGTGATCTCGTCGATCCTCCACGAGGTCGAGCCGAGGACGAACGTGTCTCCGGGGCGGGACTCGTAGACCATCTCCTCGTCGAGCTCGCCGACCCGTCCACCATCGGGCAGATTCACGGTATAGAGACCGCGGTCAGGGATGGTTCCGGCATTGACGGTTGCAAGGAGCTTGGCGTTCGAACGCGCCGAGACCACACCTGTCACGCGATCCCACACCACTCTCGGTCGAAGATCCGAGAAGTCGTCGGACGGATATCGACCGGCGAGCATGTCGAGAACCGAGTCGAAGGTGGTTCTCGTCAGGCTGCGGTACGGACTCGACCGTCGCACCATCGCAAAGGTGTCGGAGGCGTCGAAGTCGTGGACCGCGGCCATCGCGACAAGATGCTGGGCAAGCACATCCAGTGGGTTCTGTGGGACCGCTGTCGGTTCGATATCCCCGGCGTACATCCGCTCGACAACAACAGTCGCCTCGAGGAGATCGCCACGGTGTTTGGGGAAGACACGGGCGACCGAAGGGGCACCGACCTGATGCCCGGCCCGCCCGACACGTTGCAGACCGCTTGCGACGGAGCCGGGTGACTCCACGAGCACGACCAAATCGACAGCTGCCATGTCGATTCCGAGTTCGAGGGTCGAGGTCGCGACGACCCCTTTGAGCGTGCCGGTCTTCAATCGATCCTCGATCTCAAGTCGCTTCTCACGCGACACGGACCCGTGGTGGGCCTGGACGATCTCCGCGCCTGCGAGCCTGTTGAGCTCTGACGCGGTCCGTTCTGCGAGGCCTCGCGAGTTCACGAAGAAGATCGTCGAGTGGTATTCATCGAGTAGCGCGAGAAGCTTCGGATACATCGCCGGCCAGATCGAGCGAATCGGCTTCTCATCGTCCTGAGCGGGGGCATCGGCGTCCGGGCGCGTCATGTCGGTCACCGGCACCACGATCTCGATGTCCAATTCCTTGGTATTGGGGGCGTCGACGATCTCGACCGGGTTCGGCGTCCACGCCCCTGCGGTGACGTGGCCGCCGCCGAGGAACTCAGCAATGGTGGAGAGGGGACGTTGTGTCGCGGACAGCCCGATCCGTTGGGGCGGTGTGCGGGTGGTCTCGGCGAGTCGTTCGAGACTGAGTGCCAAGTGCGTGCCGCGCTTGGTCCCCGCGATCGCGTGGACTTCATCGATGATCACCGTTTCGACCGATGCGAGGATCTCTGAAGCTCGCGACGTCAGCATGAGAAAGAGGCTCTCTGGCGTGGTGATGAGAATGTCGGGAGGGTTGCGCAACATAGCCTGTCGTTCCGACTGCGGTGTATCCCCGGTGCGCATCGCCACCGAGAGTCGGGGCGGCTCATTGCCGGTCCGACGTGCCTCCGCGGCGATCCCGGTGAGTGGTGCACGGAGATTCCTGTCGATGTCGTATGCCAGGGCCTTGAGGGGCGATACGTACAACACCCGACAACGGTCGCGTTGGTCTGGCGTGGGGGAGGAGTACAGCTGATCGATCGCCCACATGAACGCGGCGAGGGTCTTTCCCGACCCGGTCGGGGCGTGGATGAGGGTATGGCTGCCCGTACCGATCGCTCGCCACCCGTCGACCTGCGCTGTCGTCGGAGTCTCGAACACGGCGTCGAACCAAGCCGTCGTGTTCTTCGAGAATGGCAGCTCGATCATGGGATGAGCGTACCGGTCCGGTGTGACAGGCGAGATCGACACCAACCCTCAACCACTACTTGAGGGTGCCTGAAATAGCTCAATGGCAAGGGTTCTGGCGGAATCTCTCGAGTGGTGGTTCAGGGGTCGTCAAATGACAAAATCGACTTACCTACGGTTCTGTGGGTAAGTCTGAT
>CAYTWC010000186.1:0-3994 GCA_964441975.1 uncultured Acidimicrobiaceae bacterium
ACTCCCCGATCAGCAGGCCGTCGTCCAGTGCGCAGCCGACATGCTCGAGGAATTCTTGCGTTCGGCTTCCACATCGACGCTTGGGTTGTCGGGTGGATCGGCTCCGCCGCACATCAACAGGATCCTCGCTGGCAGACCAATGCCGTGGGACACGACAACAGCGTGGATGGTCGACGAACGCTGGGTGGGACCCGACCATGAGGCGAGCAATCAACGCATGGTCCGCGAGACGCTCGTCGATGCAACGACCGTGAAGTTCGTTGCTCCAGATACCGGACTCGACGATCCGCACGAGTCGGCGAGGCGGTATGCCGAAGCGCTCGACGAATACGGTGTCGGCGGGCCGACCTCCGCGGTGATCCTGCTCGGAATGGGACCGGACGGACATACAGCCTCGCTGTTCCCGGGAACCGATGCACTCGCGGTGTCCGACAGGATGTACGTTGCGAACTGGGTGGAGCAGCACGACACGTGGCGATTGACGGCGACCTATCCGCTGATCGCAACGGCAGACCTCGTACTCATCGTCGCAACGGGCGACAACAAGGCAGCCACGCTCTCGGCTGTTGCGGGTGGCGCCGACTTGCCCATCGCGGGCGTGCAGTGTCGCGGCAGCGTTCGTTGGATCGTCGACGAGGCGGCGGCTACGGAACTCTGAGAACGCCGATCGCGGTTCGTGTGATCAGAGGTCGCCGTTCACAAGCAGGTTGATCACGAACCGACCCAGTTGTGTCTCGGCGGTCAGGCCACCAACGCGTTCAGCGACCCCGGCAGCAAGCTCCTCCTGGGTGCAGTTGAGTTCGTCCGACCGAGCCTCGATCGATTCGGACTTCTCTCGGAACGACTCGATTGAAGGCAGGTTGTCGCCGTTCTCGATGAATTGCTCGATCGACATCGACTCGAACTCCGCATCGACATCGTCGATCAGTTCCTGGATCAGGTCGATCGTCTGGACGGCGATTTCCTCGCAGGTTTGAGCCTCACTCCCGCTCCCCGAGCACGCGGCGAGCAGCACGGACATGACTAGCAGGAGGCTGAGAATACGCGATGACATGGTGCCGGGCAGACTACTCGGCACGAGCACTACTCCGGGTCATCTCCGATGTCGGAAACCTCGTGGACGTCGTCGACGATCCCGACGACAACCGATCTGATCGGTCCTGTCGCGACCGAATGCATCTGTCGCGCCGAGGTGCCTTCGTCGAGGATCAATACGACGTCACCGCGGCCCGCATCGACAAGGTCCGTACAGATCAAATAGTCACCGGTCGTGGTGTTGCCGTCCATGACGTCGCAAACCAGCAGGCGTTGCCCGTCGAAGAACTCGTGGTTGATCGTCGACGTCACGGTTCCCACGACATGTCCGACCTTCATCGCACCACGTCCACCGCATCGACGATCCCGACCACTGCGTGGTCGACAGGGACGAAACGAGGCTCCATCGCCTCGGCAGCCTCGCGCGATGCAACGAAATACACGAGATCGCCTGGACCAGCCTGATGGACGGCGTCAGCCGCTACAACGCAAGCGTCGATGTCGGCAC
The DNA here is from genome assembly GCA_964441975.1 of uncultured Acidimicrobiaceae bacterium. Lineage (GTDB taxonomy): Bacteria > Actinomycetota > Acidimicrobiia > Spongiisociales > UBA5794 > UBA5794. The sequence continues at coordinate 1,544 of CAYTWC010000186.1, forward strand.
CGGCATCATCGACCGGCTGCACGACGAGCAGCTTCATGCCGTTCATCCCCGGGTCCTTGACCGTGGCGACCACCGAACCCCTCACGCGGCCGAGCTTCATGATCCCCCACCCGCTTTCACCGTGTCGCCGAATCCCGTCGAAACGCGGAGATCGGCGCGGATCTCTTCGGTCAGTTGCGGTATCACCACGCTCCTGACGATCTGGGTACCCGCCCGCTCGACAGCGGCCGCCACACTCGACATCACCTCACCGACCGTGCCTTCGATGAAGAAGAGCCCTTTGCCTCCGAGGCCATCGGCCATCCGAAGCCCACACAATCGCACATCAGCGTCCTTCACGGCAGCGTCGGATGAGGCGATGGAAGCCGCCACCGACGCGGTCTCGACGATGCCGACGGACTCCCCCTCGACATCCGCTGACACGGAACCCGAAACAAGTGCTTCGGCGACCGCGGGAGCGATGTCCGGAAGGAACATGTGGTCGAGCAGTGTGTCCGGTTGGGCATCGTCGACTATTCCATTGGCTACGTCGACCGATGCCGTGTCGCCGGCGACGAGCACGAGGTATTTGCCCGGTTGGGTGGTCCCTGTCGTGATGGCATCGACCGGGGACCCTTTCGCCACGAGGTCGGCGATGTAGACGCCTTCCGCGATCGACCCGAACTCCCACAGCGAGACGGACGGTGCGGCGCGTTGCGTGTCAGACAATGCGGAGTGCTCCGACCACTGACACCCGGCGTTCCCGTGAGAACGTCCTCGGCCTCGTGAGTCCTTCGCCGGTCGGACTCGCAATCGAGAAGCTGGTGTAGCCCTCCCCTTCGGAGCCGAGTCCCGCGACGTTGGATCCGTTGGCGACGAATATCGAACAGTTCATCGCCTTTGCCATGGTCGTGATCGCGTCCACATTCGTCGAATGGATCGATGCGGTGTGGCGGAAGCCGTGTTCGGACCGCACCGCGAGATCGATAGCGGTTTCGACATCTTTGACCCGGACGACCGGCATGACAGGCATCATCTGTTCCGTCCAGACGAGACTGTGCTCTACCGGGACCTCGGCGATCACCAACCGGGTCTCGGTGGGTACGGACACACCTATCTCTCCCAGGATGACTGCGGCGTCCTTGCCGATGAAACGACCATCGATCACCCCGGGTTTGTTCGGAGGACCGAGTTCCTTGAAGATCACGCGTTCCAGTCGCTTGAGCTCATGCTCTTTCAGGCGGTAGGAACCAGCCGCCACCATGTGCTGGACGAGACGGTCCGCAACGGTATCGACCACGATCGTCGTCTTCTCGTCGACACAGATGACATTGTTGTCGAAGGATGCTCCACGAACGATCGCCTTGGCTGCCTTCTCGATGTCGGCGGTCTGGTCGACCACCGCAGGCGGATTGCCGGGACCAGCCGTGATCGCCTTCTTCGGTGTACGAAGCGCCTCTTTCACGACTCCGGGACCGCCGGTGACAAGCAGAACCCGGACGTCGGGGTGCTGCATGAGCGCTTGTGCCGAGTCGAGGGTCGGCACAAGAATCGAGGTGACCAGGTTCTCTGGTCCCCCCGCCTGACGCACCGCCTGGTTGATCAGCTTCACGTTCTCGGTCGACACCTTCCTGGCGCTGGGATGGACGTTGAACGTGACGGAGTTGCCCGCGGACAGGATCGAGATCGAATTGTTGATGATCGTCGATGTCGGATTGGTCGTCGGGGTGATCGCACCGATGACACCGTATGGTGCGAACTCGGTGACTGTCATTCCCCGATCGCCGGTGACGACCTGCGGTTCGAGATCTTCCGGCCCCGGGGTCCGCTCGATGACGAGATGGTTCTTGAGCACTTTGTCGTCTGCCCGGCCGAGACCCGTCTCCTGTCTGGCCATGTAGGCAAGTCGCTCGTTGTGCTCGCGCATCGTCGACCGAATCGACTCGATGATCTCCTTTCGCGCCCCGAGCCCACTCGATTGATAGGTCTCGAACGCGCGCCGTGCAGCAGCGACGGCCTCGTCCACCGTGGCGAAGACGCCGTCGCCGAGTTCGGAGTCGTCTGCAGCGATCTCAGACGCGGCGATCAGTGCGCTTGACGCCTTCCCTTCGATGTCCCCGAGGGCGACGCGCTCTTTGACCCTGGCGATGATCTCCTGGATCTCTGCGTCGTTCAGTTTCGGCATGTCACTTCACATAGACCGTTTCGCCGTCGACGTCCCATTGATCGACGATCGCCATGATCACCGCGTCGCATGGCTTGTCCTTCGTGACGGCTGTCTGTCGGGCGGAGCTCCCGCTCGCATAGAGCACGACCTCCCCCACTCCCGCACCGACGCTGTCGACAGCCACCACATACCCACCTTTCGGGGTGCCACTCTCGTCGAGCTGACGGACGACGAGGAGTGGGAGCCCCTCGAGGAGCGGTTCCTTACGCGACGCGACAAGCGTGCCGGTGACTCTTCCGAGGTTC
>CAYTWC010000186.1:4004-4525 GCA_964441975.1 uncultured Acidimicrobiaceae bacterium
TTCACGTCACTCCCTTCGTTGGTCGCGGATCGACCGTGCTAGCCGACTGCATCCTCCGCCTCTGCGGAGCGACCGAGCGGCAACACGAGGTCGATGTTGACGTGTGGTCTTGCAATGACGTGTGTCGCGATGACTTCGCCGACCTTCTCGCCGCCACGGACACCCGCGTCGACGGCCGCCTTGACCGCTGCCACGTCTCCACGGATCACGGCGGTGACATAACCTCCACCGGTTTCCTCATAGCTCACGAGTTCGACCTTGGCTGCTTTCACCATCGCGTCTGCGGCCTCGACCATTGCCGCGAAGCTGCGGCACTCGATCATTCCCAATGCGTCTGACATGGATCCTCCTATGGACCTATTCGTGTCGTGTTGATTGATATCTGTTGTTACTCATCCCGAACGGCCGTCGAGTCCTTCCAGGGCCGCGACGGCAGCCTGCCAACCGACCTCGACATCCTGTTCTTCCCCGCCGAGATAGATGCGACCGACAGCACCGAACGCCCGCACCTCGAGCACGTT
>CAYTWC010000187.1:0-4503 GCA_964441975.1 uncultured Acidimicrobiaceae bacterium
CAGTTCGCATCGGATTCTGCCGATGACATCTGGGTGACCGATCCAGACCGTGGTTCGACTTAATTTCGACCTGTTGTAGCTTGAACAGAGCGAAATCGACCTGTCCACCTGTTGCCAGGAGTAGCCCGATGCATCGCAAAGTAGCCACCATGCTTGCGACCCTCATGTTCCTTGCCGTGCCCGCCGTGGCACAGGCCGCCGACCCCGTCCCGACCATCGATTTCGATGGCTCGGGATTCGGCCACGGCGTCGGGATGAGTCAGTACGGCGCCTACCAGAGGGCGCTCAACGGCGACTCCTATACATCGATCCTCGGCTTCTACTACCACGGGTCCACCATCGGCACACTCGGTGTCGATGTACCGGACGTACCCGAGATCAACACGAACGTGGCTTCGGACATCACCTCGACGACCTTGACGGTCCATCCGGGACCGGTTGCTCAGGCCGGCGGCATCGTGATCACCCGGGATCCAACCGTCGCGGCGACTCCGACCGTGACGTTGTTCAGCGGCGACAAGGTCGCAATCGTCGACACGACTCCGGCTGTCGGTCAGCCCGGTGGTTGCTCGGTCATCGTCACAAAGGACGGTGGAACCATCGACTGGGGCGTCGGTAGCTGCGATGTGTCCGCGACACTCACCAACCCCGGTGGAACCGACCCGACGAATCTCATCAGTGCAACGAACTGTCGCCGTCCTACCCAGTGCACCTACGGGTACGGGACATTCCTCCACGTGGTTGACAACGTCAGCGGCCACCGATCGCAGCACGACTGCTACTCCCAGCCGTGCGGCCCGAACAACGAATTGGCGTACGCCGGGTTCGATCTCGTCGTCACGACCAACCTCGACGAATACACCCGAGGCATCTCCGAGATGCCGTATTCATGGAACCAGAACGCGCTCCGTACCCAGGCGGTTGCCGCGCGGTCATACGGAGCCGTGGCAGCGCTTTCGACCAACCACAAGTACGCCGGGTGCTTCTGTGACATCAAGAACAGCTCGGCAGACCAGGTCTATGCCGGGTGGACACGCAGTTGGACGAGTGGTACGAACTGGGAAGCTGCCGCAAACGCGACGGCCGGCAAGGTCGTACGCCACAACGACGCACCCGACAGCAAGATCGTCAGCGCCTACTACAGCTCATCGAACGGTGGTGCCACGGAGTCGTCGCAGGAGAAGTGGGGTGGATATCGGTCGTACCTCATCTCCAAAGCAGACGGCCAGTCAATCACCGGGGTCAACCCGTTGGCGACATGGACCGAGACCTTCACGAGCGACCAGGTGATCGACAAGGTGTGGAGTTCGAGCTCCTCGTACGACGCCTATCGGCTCACATCAGCGGACGTCATCGCCCGCAATACGTCGGGCTCCGTCAAGACGGTCAGGTTCACGGCCGACGGTGCAGAACTCGGCACGATCTCCAAGACCGTCGAGTGGGACGCCATCGACCAGAACTTCGGGCTGTACAGCTGGTATTTCGACATCAACGATTCCCAGGTCGCAGGGCCGCCGCCCTCGACGGTGCCAGCGGGTGCCACGTCCGTCGCCATGCAGGATCCCCGTACTGGCATCTGGTCACTCCGAGCGCCGAACGGAACCGTGAAGTCCTTCTACTACGGCGACCCGAACGATGAACCGTTCATCGGGGATTGGAACGGCGACGGTGTCGAAACCGTCGGCTTGTATCGCAGGAGCGTCGGGTTCCTGTTCATCCGCAATTCCAACACCCAAGGAGTCGCCGACGTCGACATCTACTACGGGATCCCCGGCGACATCCCCATCGCGGGTGACTGGAACGGTAACGGGGTCGAGACCGTCGGTGTCTTCCGCCCGTCGAATGCGACCTTCTATCTGCGGAACACCAACACGCAGGGCATCGCGGACATCACACGGCCGTTCGGGGACACCGGTGACCAGCCCATCGCCGGGGACTGGAACGGCGACGGGAAGGACACCATCGGTGTCTACCGACCGTCCACGAAGATGGTGTACCTCACCGACAACCTCGCAACCGGGTCGGTATCGGTCGCCTTCAACTATCGAGGCACGGCTTCGGGTGACAAGGTCATCGCTGGCGATTGGAACGATGACGGCGTCGACACGCTCGGCGTGTACCGCCCGAGCGACGGCAAGTTCTACCTCAGGGACACCTTCACGCAGACGTCGGCGAACATCATCTTCTCGTTCGGCGACGCATGGATGAACCCGGTCGCGGGCAAGTGGGGCATGTAGGGACCGGATCGAGATCCGATCGACCTATCCGGCTTCCCTGTATCCGATGAGCGAACGCGGGCATCCGGTATCGTTGCGGCGTGACAGCTGATACCGACATCGTGACCGACGGCGACCCTGCGGAGCGCTCCGACATCGCCCTCGTGTCGGTCATCCTGCCTGCATACAACGAGGAGGCGGCCATCCCGATCGTCGTCGACGACATCCGCGCACATCTCCCGGATGCAGAAATCGTGGTTGTCGACGACGCAAGCACCGACGAGACGTCCGAGGTGGCCCGTGAAGCGGGGTGCATCGTGGTTCGGCACGATACCAACCGAGGAAAGGGAGCTGGTCTCAGAACCGGTTTCACGGCCTCTCACGGTGATGTCGTGATCTTCATGGATGCCGATGCGACGTATCCGGGTTCCGCTATCCCCGAAATGGTCGGTTTGCTCCGCGACCACGACTACGTACGAGCTGATCGGGCGATCGATGCGTCGAACACACCGTGGGTCAACCGCATCGGCAACAAGGTGATGGAGCGCACACTCCAGACGCTGCACGGCCTCTCCCCCGGCGACCATCTCAGCGGGTTGTACGGCTTCCGTCGAGCGGCCTTCGAATCGCTCGGAACCGATGCGCAGGGCTTCGACATCGAAGTCGAGATCGGGATCAAGGTCAAGGAACAGAACATGACCACAGCGTCCTTCCCGATCGACTATCTCCCTCGCGTCGGCGACAAGAAACTCCAGCCGCTCAAGGACGGCGCGCGGATACTCGGGCGGATCCTCAGACTCGTCCTCATCTACCGCCCCCTCCTGCTCTTCGGGGCGCCCGGTGCGTTCCTGACGGTTGTATCACTGATCGCCGCTGTGCTCCTCGCAGGAGGTCCGATCCGCACTGGCTATCTCGGGCTCTCGGTCCACACGTTCATCGTGGCTGCTCTCGGTGTACTCGCCGGATTCCAACTGCTCAACTTCGGCATCGCAGGCGCGGCATACCGCCAGAGCCTCGGGTTCTCCGTATCGCCACAGATCACCAAGGTGACGTCGCCCCGTGCGCGCGCCATCTCCGCGACCGTCGGGACGATCCTGACGGTCGGCTGTGGAATCTGGCTTGCCGTCACGATCATCGAGTGGATCGTGGCCGGTGGTCCGGAATTCACCGCAACTCGTGCGCTCGTGTCGTCGGCCACCGGTGCCGTGTTCGGCCTGCAGCTCGTTTCTGCATCGCTGTTCGTGACCCTTCTCGCAGAGAAGACTCGATGACGGATTCGGTCGCGGCGGCTGTTGTTGCCTACGACGACAGCCGGACCCTTGAACGTTGCATCCGGTCACTCCGATCGTCATTCGATGGATCGATCATCATCGTGGACAACGCATCGACCGACGACACGGCGACCGTCGCCACCGAACTCGCTCACGAGATGGGCGATGTCCACGTCATCGTCGCCGATGACAATCGGGGATACGCAGCCGGAGTCAACCTCGCACGGGCCGCGGTCGACACGGAGTATCTCGCGGTCATGAACGCTGACTGCGTCGTGACCGGTGATTGGATCGGACCATGCACCACCGTGATGAGGGCTTCGCCGTCGATCGGCGCCTGCTCTCCCACGGTTGCGCTGAGCGACGGGAGCGGGCTGAACGCAGAAGGACTCACACTGCACGTGGCAGGCTTTGGATTCAATCGACACCTCGGGCGCCCGATGACCGAGGCTGCGAAACAGCCGTCGGCGATCCAGGGTGTCCAGGGAACAGCGTTCGTCGTACGCACCGAAGCGCTCGACCGCATCGGCGGTTGGTACGACGGTGGATTCCTGTACCACGAGGACGTCGAGCTGTCGTGGTGCCTGCGTGGCGCCGGCTACGAGATATGGCACGTTGCCACTCCCCCGATCGAGCATGACTACCGACTCACGATGTCTGCAGAGAAGTTCTTCCTCTTGGAGAGGAACCGTATCGAGATGCTCCTGACGCACCTCGGCATCGCATCCCGCATCCTGATCGCGCCGGTTGTCCTCGCCACCGAGCTGGCCGTGTGGGCCTATGCGATCACCAAGCGCTCGCACCTGTCGGCAGCGAAGTGGGCGTCATACCGCAGCGTGCTGCTGCGAAGGAGCCTGCGTCGGGACCGCAGGCGCTCCGTCAAGAGGTTCCGGACGCTGCGCGATCGGGCACTTCTCAAACACATGCAGTTCTCCTATCCCCGGAACCAGACGCAGACGCTTTTCAAGGATGAGACGACCAGCGGTCGACGTGGCAACCGCGAGATGCCGATTCAG